>CATLUC010000068.1 GCA_950059165.1 uncultured Clostridium sp. | reverse complement strand
AGATTAAATTTTTATATATTTTTGTTTCACATCATTGACACAACAACAAATATTTTATAATATCTTTAAAAAAGATATTGACTTTTATCTTTATTAATGATATTGTTTGTTTGCAAATATATCTTTGTTAAAGATATATTTAATGATATGAGGGGGAATATAAGTGAAAAATATACATAAGATAATCAAAATTAGAAACGCAGGAATTACATTAATTGCATTAATTATAACTATAATTATTTTACTGATTTTAGCTAGTATAACTATTGTACTACTTACAGGAGAAAACGGAATTTTAACAAAATCAGATATAGCAGTAGAGGAAAGTAAAAAGAAAGAATATGATGAATTATTAAAAATAATAGGAAATCGGATTACGACCTGATAAGATATTAAATAATTGGAATAGCAAAACATATTTAGATGAATTTGAAAATGAAATACAAAAGGAAGAGAAGTTTAAAGAATCACAAATTAATCGAAAAAATGATGAAACCATCATTATTATAACGGAAGAAGGATTTGTTTATAAAATAACAGAAAGTAACGTAGAATATGTTGGAAAACAAGGAGAAAGTGAACAACCAAAATTAGAAGAAAGTAATATTATTTTTACTTACAACCCATCACCAACAGTTAAACCATGGGTAAATCAAAATGTAAATGTTAGTATTATGACTTCAGAACAAATACCAACAACATATGAATTGCAATATTCACTAGATGGTATAAATTGGAGAAAATATGAAACAGAAATTAACATGGAACAAAATGGAGCAGTTTATGCAAGATTACAAAATGAATTATATGAAGTAGTATGTGAAGCGACAGGGAATGTAGGAAATATCGATAAAGAGTTGCCAAATGAAGCAATAATTAGTTTTAACAAGAATGAAATTATACAAGGAGAAAACCTAACAGCAACAGTTTCACAAAGTGATGTAGGAGTAAGTGGGATTGATATAACAAAATGTAAATATGTTTTTACAACAACTAAAACATCAATTGGAATAGAGAATTTAACTCAATATACAGAAAGTTTTAAAAAAGCAGAAAATGATACGATAACATTAACATATTCGACTGCAGGTGCAACTTATTATTTACACGTATTGACAGTCGATAGGGCAGGAAATATGAAAGAAACAATATCTGAGCAGGGGGTTAAAATCAATAAAGATACAACACCACCAAATGTTGCAACAATTATTTTTAATACAGATACAGTAACGCCAGGAAGTAATGTAACAGCAACGGTTTCACAAAGTGATAGTTTAAGTGGTATAAATATTAATAATTGTAAATATGCATTTACAATTGGAAATACACCACTTGGAATAGATGATACTTCTAAATATACAGGAAAATTTAAAAAAGAAACAGAAGATATGTTAACATTAAATTGTACAAGTGCAGGAACATATTATTTACATGTGTTATCAGTTGATAAAGTTGGAAATAAAAGAGAAACAATTTCTTCAGGAATAAAATCAACAATTACATATGATATTGTTCGTGATGGTAACTTAGTAGGTGGAAATCCGACTATGGTTAGAGCTAATACATGGTCAGATGTTTCTTCAAGTAGTATTGCTGCTGGTTGGGGTGCAGGTTATTGGAGTTTTAGAGTTGGATGGGCTAATGGATTTGGTTCTTTAAGTTCTATCTATTGGAACATTCCAATAAAAGGAAGTAGTGCTACCATTATAGCACAATATGCAGCAGATAAACATTATAGTGACCCTTATGCAGATGTTTATGTGTTTGGAGCTGGGACTCCTCCTACCGGTGGAGCTGTATGGAATGCAGCACCTTTTAGTAATTCGTATGGTGCTAGTTTTATTACTCAGTACGATATACATTCGTCACAATGGCCTAACTTAGCATCATTCACAGTTACTACAAATGTTCCATTAAATGGAATTATAAATCCACTTTATATTGGATTTGCACCACATGGACCATCAAGACGGTGCAGGTAGCTACATGAATATTTATGTAAAAAATCTAAAAGTTGTTTTCTAAAAAATGGATAAAATAAAACATAGGATTTTGGGGCCGTCCCCAAATCCTATGTTTTTAATAAAATTTCACAAATATCTTTAGTTGAATTGATATTTCCTAGCAATTTTGTATTTTGTTTCATTTTAGATAACTTATTAGCATCAGAAAGCAAGCCATTTATAATACTGGAAATATCATCATTCTTTTTAAGCCAAATACCAACACCTTTACTTTCCAAAAACTCTGCATTTTCTTCTTCTTGACCAGGAATTGGGTTAATAATTAACATTGGCAAATTAGAAGCCAAACTCTCTGTTGTGGTCATTCCACCAGGTTTAGTTACAACTAAATCAGAAATACTCATAAGTTCTGGCACTTGATTTGTAAATTTCAAAACTTTAACTCGTTTAGTAGCACTGTTTTTAAGTACAATTTCATCAAACTTTGCTTTCATTTTTTCGTTTTTTCCGAGCGATAGCTATGATTTGTAAATCATTTGAAGATTTAATTAAAGCATCGAAAATAGCAAAAGTTCTAGATTTCCCTAAGCCAAACTCGCCACCACCGAAAAATAGAATGTTCTTTTTTTCATCTTTTAAACCAAAATTAGTTAAAATTTTATTCCTATCATATTTTTGCAAAAAGCGACTAGACAAAGGAATACCTGTTACAAAAACTTTATTATCTGGGATATTTTTGCAAACTAGATAATTTTTCATTTTATCATTTGCAACAAAATAAAAATCGGTAAAATCGCTTCCAACAAGCCATTGGTCATGTGGAGCAAAATCAGTCATAATAGTTGCAATTTTAGCTGTAATTTTTCCTTTTCGCTTCAAATAGCTACACATTTGACTACTAAAAGGATGTGTAGAAATAATTAAATCAGGCTGTTTTTTACGAAGTAATCTAAGTAATTTAATAGCCATAACCTTATTAGCCCTAGTAGAAAGATGTGCAAGTGGTCCTTTTTGAGAATCATTATAAATTCTACCCCAAACCCAAGGCATTTTTTTTGCAGCTTCACGATAGGCAGCAGTTGTAAGTTTTTCTATTGGCTGACTTACATATTTCATACAATCAATCATTTCAAGATTATTTTCTTTATAATTAGTTTCAATATATTCACGAATAGATTTTGCAGCATTTAAGTGTCCGACCTCCATAAGAGGCATAAAAAATTAAAATATTCATACTAACCTCCAATTGCATTTTATCATAAAAAAAATGAAATTTCAAAAAATGGAATATTTTTTTAATAAAATATGCAAAATAATATAAAATATATTTTATTACAACATTATAAAAAAAGTATCTATTATTAAAAAAATGTGTAAAAAGAAAGGGTGATTTTTTGAAAAAGGCAATTAAAATAATAGGAATTATTCTAACCTTACTACTTATAATTATATCTGTAATTTTCATAGAAAATGATATAAAACAAGAAAACATTAGTTATGCAGCATCATCTTATGGAACGTCAGACATACAGCTTATGGCACGTGCAATTAATGGAGAAGCAAGAGGAGAGCCTTATGAAGGACAAGTAGCAGTAGGGGCAGTTATTTTAAATAGAGTAAAAGATTCGAAATTTCCAAATAGCATAGCAGGTGTAATTTATCAATCAGGAGCATTTACAGCTGTAAGTGATGGTCAAATAAATAGTCCAATTAGTGAAGGGTCAACAGTATATAAAGCAGCACGTGATGCAATGAATGGCTGGGACCCAACAGGTGGTTGCATTTACTATTTTAATCCAGCAACAGCTACAAATAAGTGGATATGGTCAAGACCATTAGTCAAAACCATAGGGAAACACCGTTTTTGCAAATGATGTATTATGATGTGTTTTGGGACGGGCAAAAATACATCTTTCTAAAAAGGTCAATAGTGTTAGTAAATTATTAAAAAGATGTATTTTTGCTCCGTCCTAAAATACATCAAGAGGAGAGAATGGTATGAAAAAATTAAAAAAAGAACATATGTTAGGTATTATTGCTATATTAATTATTTTAGCAATTGCATTAGGAATTATAATGTATAATAAACAAAGAGAATATAGGCAAGCTTCTGAAAATGAATATAATATGGCTTTTTATGAATTAGTAGACTATGTGCAAAATGTGGAAACATATCTTGCAAAATCGTTAATTTCGTCATCTAATGAACATGGAGCAGAAACTTTAACACATCTTTGGAGAGAGGCAAACCTTGCACAAAGTTATTTAGCAAGGCTTCCAATTGAAAGCCAAGAACTTGAAAATACTGAAAAGTTTTTAAATCAAGTTAGTGATTATAGTTATTCTTTATCAAGGAAAAATATTTATAACGAGGATTTAAGTGATGAAGATTTAAAAAATTTAAAAGATTTGCATACTTATAGTGTAGAGCTTGAAAATACACTTAATCAATTATCAGAAGACCTAAATACAGGTAGGTTTTCTTGGGGTGAACTTACAAAAAAAGGTACAGTTGCTTTTGCACAACAAGTTGATAATATTTCAAAAGAGAGTTTTAGTAATTTAGAGGAAAATTTCCATGAATATTCTGGTTTGATTTATGATGGTGCTTTTTCTGAGCATTTAACAAGTAATGAGAAAAAGGGCTTAACAGGTGATGATATTGATGAGGAAAAGGCTAAGCAAATAGCAGAAGATTTTGTAGGAAAAGATAATATAAAGGAGACTTCTAATTTAGGTTTTTCAGAAAATGCGACAATTCCAGTTTTTGATTTTTCTATTAAAAATAAAGAAGATAATACTATTAATGTTTCTATTTCTAAAAAAGGTGGACATATTGTGTATATGAATACAAACCGTGATGTTAATTCTGAAGTTATTTCTCAAGAAGAGGCTAATAGTAAAGGTAAGGAATATCTAAGGTCTAAAGGTTTCGGAAATATGAAAGAAACTTATTATTTGAAACAAGAGGGAATTGTAACTATAAATTATGCTGCAACTCAAGAAAATATTGTTATGTATCCTGATTTGATTAAGGTTAAGGTAGCTTTAGATAATGGGGAAATCCTTGGGGTAGAAACATCAGGTTATTTGAATAATCATTGCATTAGAGATATTTCTAAAGTGAAAATTTCTAAGGAAGATGCTAAAAAGACTTTAAATAAGCAGTTACAAATTGAGAGCGAGGGGTTGGCTGTTATTCCAACCGAATGGAAAACTGAAATTTTATGTTATGAATTTAAAGGAAAGGTTGAGGATAGAGAGTTTTTGGTTTATATAAATGCTGAAACTGGTAGGGAAGAGGATATTTTGATTATAACAAATACTCCAAATGGAACACTGACCAATTAGCCAAAAGGAAATTTTTACCTTGCAAATTTATGTAAAACATTGTACAATATATTTGAAATGTAAAAACAAAATTTGATTAGCCCATTCTTGTAAGGGAGGGTAGAAAGGAGAGCTATTATGAAGATGGCAAATGGATTGTTTAAGAAAAGTGACCTTATGAAGGCAGCAGTCACAATGCGAGAAATGAGAGAGCAACTAGGAAAAGACACAATACGGCTCATTTTCGAGGTTGTAATAGAGGCAGTGCTAGTATATATGCTAGTTCTAGCTGTAGGAGAACTCATCTTGATACCAGCATATATTCTGCTATGGGTAAATTTTGGCAGAGGATTTTCCATTGCAGGAGAAAAGCAGTACTGTCACAAAAAAATGATGGGACTGCTTGGAGTAAATAAATAGCTTTTTTTGGAGGTGTTGCGTTTTTTGCAACACTTCTTTTGATATACATGAAAATTTTAAAAAATGTATATCAAAAACCTAATGCCTTTTATATGTATCTTTTGACATTAATTGTTTATCCACAACCTGCCCATCGCGTTTCAAAATCTTATAAGATTCAGAATAAATAGCAGTAGCAGTCCTACCAGTCTCATAAGAAGAAATTTGAACCTCAACATCATCATCTTGCCTCATGCCAAAAATCTGAAAATTAGCAACACCACCAGCCACAGAGCAAACCAACTTAATCGGATAATTCCTATTATTCTTAAACTGAAAATCAATAGCCCCATAAACAACAGTAGCATCACGGCTAGCAGTCACATAAGAAGGTACAAATTGATGATTAGTTCTTTGCACTATTTCCAAATTTGCATAAACAACAGCATTATACAAAGTAGAAGTAATTTGGCAAATACCACCACCGAAGCCCATCTTCGACCCTACCTTCAACATAAATTGGAGCTTCTTTGTATCCTGCTGCAATAGTCCTTGCACCAACAACTTTATTATAAGAAAAAGTTTCACCAGGCATAAGAACTGTTCCATTAATCTTATTAGCAGCCAAAATCAAATTAGTAGTCCTGTTCCTATTACTAGCAGCATATCTAGTAGAAAAAGTTGATAACATATCTGGGAAAGCCTCTGTACCAATCATATTAGTAGTAACATTAGGAGCAATATATTTTAAAGGAACTATGTACTCTTCCTTAACTTCAGAAGAAATCATATTTTTTGCATCATCCAAAGAAATATTAAAATCTACCCCATTTTCAGATGGATGAACAGCAAAAGGGTCTTTTGTGTAATATGCATCAACGGGGTCTTTTTTGACCTCATTATAAATTTTTTCAACATCAATTTTATTTGGTTGTTTTGTCTTTACGCTAAGTTCAATAGGAGTATTTAATGCAGAAAAATTTGAAATAGAATTTGCAATTGATTGAATTGTGCTATCCACATCAACTACATTGCCTTCTTTACCAGAAGTAATAATCAAATCATTTCCCTCAATATAATAGCTATTTTGAACAACTGTATCTGGCAATTGTGTAGAAATATCTTCCAAATTTTTTGTCAACAGTTCTTTATCAAACATTATATTAGGTTCAAGATTTACTTTATCAAACATTGTTTGTAAAACAACCAAATTATTTTCAAATGCATTTCCTTTTCTAGCTATTGAAAAAGCAGAATTTGTCGCAGTTTTTGTATCAAAGCGAATTCCCATTTGTGCCAAAGAAATAGTAGTTTCAAAATCGCCATGTTTAACCTTAATTTCTTCTGGCAATTTATCTGATAAATAATTGTCCAATTGATATTTTGCATCAGATGGACTTAAACCAGAAACATCAATTCCTTTTATTGATACACCTGAAATGATATTTGGGTTAAATACATTATAAATAGTAAATCCTGTAAAAACTAATAAAATTACTGTAAAAAATAAAACAACTAATAATATAAAAACAGATAATATATCATTTGATTTTTTAGGAATTTGAACAAATGTAAACTTTTTGTTTTCTTCTATTTTTTCAGCTTTTGTTTCGCTAACATTAACTTCATCTTCAGTTAATTCTTGTGAAGAAGCAACTGTAGCTTCATTTTCTTTAGTTTCAACATTAGTTACATTTTCTTCAAGTTCATCAGTGTTGTTTAAATTTTCGTTTGTTTCTTTAGTATTTGCATTTTTTATTTTATTATTATTTTTATTTGCATCGCAAATTATTTGAGTATTTTCATTATTTTCTTTTTCAGCTACATTAGTGATTTCGTTATTATTTTCAATTGTTTCATCAACTACTTGAGCATTTTCTTTTATTTCTTCAATATCTTTATTTTTTTCTAAAAGCTCATTTTTATTACTCATTTTTAAGATAAATCCTTTCTAAAACGTGATAATTTAGTTAAATGATAAAATAACTAAATACACAAAATAAAAATTAAAATTTCATTTTTCGCAATCAAATTTATTATATCATATTTTAGCAAAAAAAGTGTAAAAAACATAAAAATTGTCAAAATAAAATTAAAAAAAATGTTTATACTATAATTATAAAACTTAAAATTAAGTTTTATGATAAAAATCTAATAAAGATTTCTTAAGGGAGGATGTTATGTCTAGAAATAGTAAATTAATATCTGAAAATTTAAGGGAAGAAATAGCAAAAGAATTAGGTGTTTATGACCAAGTAAAACAAGATGGTGGAAGCTGGGCAAATGTTTCATCAAAACAATGTGGAAACATTGTAACAAAAGCAATTGAAATAGCTAACAGAAGCGTAGAAACAAAATAGCATGATTTTGGGGACGGAGGCAAAAATCATGGTTATCAATAAAAGTTAACAATATAACTAACCATGATTTTTTCATCCCTCCCAAAGGATAAAAACTGGCGTGTTTTAGAGCCTAGACTAAAATGCGTCAGTTTTTATATTATAGAAAAGTTCTCCGGACTTCTTATAATATAAAGCATTCTACTTAGAAATGGCTAAGGCAATTTTGCCAGGTGAACCAAAACGAGGTATGGAAAGTAATCTAAGAGGTCATAAAAATTTAATCATGCCTCTTTTGTTGTGACAATTAAAATGTTGTAAAATGCAGAAAATGTCATATTTTGCGATGAAAAGTGTATAAAAATTCAAAAATTATGTTTACAAATTTTCTTATATGTGATATAAGTATAAAAATCTATTTATCACATTTATTACTAGCTTTTCAAATAATTTTTAAATCAAAGATTTATAAATCTTATTAAAATTCTAAAACAAAAATCCAAAAACAAAAAATTTAAAATATGAAAGGAGACGATTTTACAACAAAAGAAAAACAAGCTACCTAAATGTCTTTTATAGAAAAAATAGTAAAATTATACTAAGTACTTGAAAAAGTAAAAAACAACTGGTATAATAAAGGAGGAATAGTTATAGGAAACAAAAAATTAAATTTAAAAAATGACATAGTTTTCAAAACATTTTTTTCTAGGAAAGG
>CATLUC010000067.1 GCA_950059165.1 uncultured Clostridium sp. | reverse complement strand
TTTTATAAATGCAATAAAATATAAAAATTACTTTCCATTCGCTTTTTTCTAATTTTTATATTTTGTTGCACTATTTATTACAAGATGTGTCCCCAACGTCACAAAAATGTGAAAAGGGAAACGTCCCTATTTCACACTTTGAATGTGTATTTCTCTTAATTGTTCGCGTTTTACATTGCTTGGAGCTCCCATCATTAAGTCTTGTGCTTTACTGTTTAGTGGGAAAGCAATTACTTCACGTATTGTATTAGAGTCTGTTAGTAGCATTAGCATTCTATCAATACCAGGTGCAATACCAGCATGTGGAGGTGCACCAAATTGGAATGCTGTGTATAGTGCTCCAAATTTAGATTTTACTTCTTCTTCTGTGTAACCAGCCATTGTGAATGCTTTTAGCATAATTTCTATGTCATGGTTTCTAACTGCACCAGAAGAAAGTTCAATTCCATTTACTACAAGGTCATATTGATATGCTAAAATATCTAAAGGATTTTGATTATTTAAAGCATCTAATCCACCTTGTGGCATAGAGAAAGGATTATGGCTAAAGGCTAGATTTCCATGTTCGTCTTCTTCAAACATTGGGAAGTCGACAATCCAAGCAAATGAGAAGATATTTTTGTCAATTAAATCTAATCTTTTTCCTAGTTCATCTCTAATTTGACCAGCAAGTTCTGTTGCTCTTTTTTTGTTGTCTGCTATAAAGAAAATTGTGTCTTCTTTTTCCAAATCAGCCAGTTGCAATAATTCTTTTTTTAATTCATTTGGAATGAATTTATCAATTGGTCCTTTAAAACTTAAATCATCTTGAACTTCTAAATATCCGAAGTCCACCCATACCAATACTTATAGCATATTGTAATAGTTTTTCATGAAATCCTTTAGAAAGATGACCTTTTACTTTAATTGCTCTTACTGTTCTGTCAATAAAAGGCTTAAAGGTACATTTGCTAAAAAATTCAGACAAGTCAATTATAAATAGAGGATTTCTTAGGTCTGGCTTATCAGTTCCATATTTTAACATAGCTTCTTTGTAAGTAATTCTAGGAAAAGGATAAGTAGTTATTTTTTTATCTGAAAATTCTTTAAAAGTGTTATATATAACAGGCTCAATAGCAGCAAAAACATCTTCTTGTGTGGCATATGCCATTTCCATGTCTAATTGATAAAATTCACCGTGGGGCTCTGTCGGCTCTTGCATCTTCATCACGGAAGCATGGTGCGATTTGGAAATATTTGTCGATACCAGAAACCATAAGTAATTGCTTAAATTGCTGAGGTGCTTGTGGCAAGGCGTAAAATTTACCTGGATGTAATCTGCTTGGAACTAGGTAATCTCTAGCACCTTCAGGAGAAGAGCTAGTTAGAATAGGGGTTTGGACTTCTAAAAAATCTTGCTCTATCATTTGATTTCTTAAAAATTGAAGCATTTTTGCTCTTAATAATAAATTATTTTTTAATCTGTCGTTTCTTAAGTCTAAAAAGCGATATTGAAGCCTTAAATCTTCTCTAATTTCTTGGTCTGCATTTATTTCAAAAGGGAGATTTTTTGACCTTTTGCTTAAAATAGTAATTTCTTCAATACGAATTTCTACAAGACCAGTTTTTAGTTTGGGGTTGATGGTTTCTTCGTCTCTTTTTTTGACTTCTCCATAAACACTAACACAAGATTCTAAAGGGATATGTGAAGCAAAATCAACATCATCTTCTTTCCCAGAGGTTACAACCTGTGTAATACCATACATATCTCTAATATCTAGGAACACGAGCCCTCCAAAATCACGAATGGTTTGCACAAAACCAGCAATCCTAACTTTTTTTCCAACATCTTTTAAATCAATTTCATTACAAGTACAAGTTCTATACTCTTTCATTTTTCATACCTCCTTTTGCTATTGGGTAGCGTTTTTTGTTTCATTAAGTACTCTTAGATTTAAAATTTAATATATTTTTGAATTTAATAATAATTCGGGGGGACCAGCAAGTTATAGAATGTTATCAAATTTTTATGTTAAAATGAAAATTTGATTTACAGTCTATTACGTAGCTGGGAATTATTAAATTCAAAAACATATTAAATTTTATAATACAAAATTACTAAGTAAAACAAAAACGCCCCAATGCATTTAATATGCAGGGACGAAATATTTTTTCCGCGGTACCACCCAGCTTGAAAATTAAATTATATATCAATTTTCCACTTTATTTCAAATTACTCCAATGTGTTTCACTTTTTTAGGGTACCTTAAAGGGCTTCCAGCTAATAACCCTTATTCTCTTGTAAGTATTCACTAAAAAGCTTTCATTGTACAAACGTAAATAAGATGTTTTTTTAATTGTTTTCTATTTTACAATATTATATGTTGATTTGTCAAGTTTTAAACCTTTAATTTTTTAATAATTTTAATTTCATTATAAAGATTATCAATAATAGCCTTTCTTTTTTCATAAGCTGTTTTGTATTCTTCATAAATAGACAGGTAATTTTCAAGAGTTTCATTATTTTTTAAAAGCATTTTAATTCCTTCAAGATAATAATCTTTATCTTTTTTTGCTTTTTCCATTTTTTCTCTATATTTTTCAATTTGTTCAAACCTTTTTAATTCATTTTTTAGGTCATCTACATAGCTTTGAATAGAAGAAATTTCATATTCTATATCATCAATTACCACTTTAAATAAAGTTCTTACAATAACAGGATTGTTTTTACCAAGTTTAGTATTTTCAGCAATTTCACCTAATGCATTTGATTTATTTTGAGTTGGATTTGGTTTTGTATTTTCAATTAATATTTTTAAAGTATCAGAAATACCAATATGTGATTTATATTGTCTTTTACTAACAATTGCATCATATTCGTCAGCTACACGAATAATTTGACCTTCGTATGGGATGTCTTTTTTAGTTAATCCTTGAGGGTATCCTGAACCATTTAAAGCTTCATGATGATAATAAGCACCTGCTGCATATGGTCTTAATTTTAAATCTTTCATACACATATTATAACCTAATGTAGTGTGTGTTTTCATGGTTTCATATTCTTCTTCAGTTAGTTTGCCTGGTTTTTGAAGGACGCTAGGTGGAATAAATAGTTTTCCTATGTCATGTAAATATGCACAAATAGTACAATATTCGGTAAAACCAGGACTACAATGTAAGTATTCACAAAGCCTACAAGTAAGGCTTGCTACATTTTCACAATGTTTTCTTGTAAATACGTCTAATCTGTCTAGCATTGTTAGTTGATATCTCATGCTTTGGTCTAAGTTGTAAGATTTAAGGTTTGTTTTGTCATAAAAATCAAATTCATATTTCATAATTATATTATACCCCCTAAGGCACAAATTTGTTTTTTATTATAATAGCATTAAAAAAAGGAAAGTGCAAGTTTAAATATTCAAATTTATTAGAAAAAATAGGTCAAGTTGTTGTGAAAATTTATATTTTATGTTATATTATTAAAAAATATTTTTATAGATGAAAGTGGAGATTTTGGATTTGTTGATGGTAGTTCTAATTTATATGTAGTATCTTTTACATTACATGAAAGTAAGGACGATATAACAAATGAGTTAGCTTATTTAAATGAAAAATTAGAAAAACTTGACTATGATGGAATGATACATTTAGCATATTTAATTGCCAAAAGAGGAGATTATTCAAATTTTTCTTTAAAAAAAAGACAAAGTATATTTTGGGCTATATTTTATTTTTCAATTAGGACAAAAGTAAGAATTAGAACTATTATAGTTGATAAAAATTATATCAATAAAAAAACTCAACTAAATATAAATTTGGTAAGAAAAATAGGGAATTTTGTTAAAGAGTATGCTGATTATATTAACTCATTTGATAAAATTGTTATTTATTATGACAATGGTCAAGAAACATTAGCAACCTTACTTGATGTAGTGTTTTCTGCTAATCTAAAAGTTGAAAGGAGAATTGATTTTGACCACAAAGAAAAAAGGTTATTTCAAGTATCAGATATGCTTACAGTAATTGATAAATTAGAATATAAAAGAAAAAATAAAATACCTTTTACAAAAGCAGAAAAATATTTTTTTAAGGGAAAAGATTTTAGACAAATTATGAATTTGTTAAGAAGCAAAAGAATGTAAATAATTAGAAATTTACGATATTAGCATAAGTACTAATAGTTATAATAAAAAGCCATTCCTAAGAATAGCTTTTACTGACACTTAGTGTCAGCTCGGGTCAGGTCCTACTGTTATTTCAGACCAAATAAATAATATTATTGTATAATATATTATTCACTTTTATATTTTTATTATACAACAAAATTAAAAAAAAGTATACAGTTTTGAAAAATTTTTTTATTTTTATGACAAAAAGGCTTTTATATATTATAATAAATATGAAAATGAAAGGGGAGAGATTATTCATGGAAATTAACATACTAATAAACAAATCAAAATTAGAAAAAAGAATTGAAGAATTAGGCAAACAAATAGAAAAAGACCATCAAGGAAAAGAACTAGTATTTGTTGGCATATTAAAAGGTTCAGTAATGTTCATGTCAGAACTTGCCAAAAATGTAAAAAGCAATGTAGAATTAGACTTTATGGATGTTTCTAGCTATCAAGGAACCGAAAGTACAGGAACTGTAACAATAAACAAAGACATCAGAAATTCAATAGAAGGAAAAGACGTCATTTTAGTTGAAGATATTATAGATACAGGAAGAACACTAACATATGTATTAGAATATCTAAAGCAAAAAAATCCAAATAGTATAAAAATTGCAACAATGTTGTCAAAACCATCAAGAAGAGTAATGGAGCTAAATGTAGATTATATAGGGTTTTCAATAGAAGACAAATTTGTAGTTGGTTATGGTTTAGATTATAACGAAAAATATAGGAATTTGCCATATATTGGTTATATTGAATAAGGGAGAACAATGTTTAATTTAGAAGAAGAACTAAAGAAATTGCCTAATAAACCAGGTGTTTATGTAATGAGAGATAAAGATGATAATATTATTTATGTAGGAAAGGCAATATCTTTAAAAAATAGGGTAAGGCAATATTTTAGAAAAACAGACAAAACAGCAAGAATTGAAAAAATGGTTAGTTTAATTGACCATTTTGAATATATTGTTGTAGATAATGAAGCAGAAGCATTGATTTTGGAATGTAATCTAATAAAGAAAAACAGACCAAAATTTAATGTTTTATTAAAAGATGACAAAACATACCCTTATATCAAAATTGACTTGGCATCTGACTATCCAGGAGTATTTATAACAAGAAAAATTATAAAAGATGGTTCAAAATATTTTGGACCATATGCAAATCCAGGAGCAGCCAAAGAGATGGTAGATTTTATCAAAGAAAAATATAAAATTCGCCAATGCAGAAACCTAAAAGAACGTTCAAGACCATGCCTAAATTATCATATAAAAAAATGTTTAGCACCATGTATGGGATATATTACAAAAGAAGAATATAGGAAGCAAATTGATGAAATTATTGATTTATTAGAAGGTAAAATAGATAAATTAATAAAAGAATTAGAACTTGAAATGCAAGAAGCATCTAAAAAGCTAGACTTTGAAAAAGCAGCATATGTAAGGGATAAAATCCAAGCAATTGAAAGAGTTTCAGCAAAACAAAAAGTATCAAATATCTCTGGAAATAATATAGATGTTATAGGAATTGCAAAATCAGAATTAGAGGTTTGTATTGAAATATTCTTTGTAAGAGGAAGCAAAATGATTGGTAGGGAGCATTATTTTTACAAAGATTTAAAAGATATGGAAGATAAAGAAATTCTATCTCGGATTTATTAAGCAATATTACTTGGAAAATCCAAATATTCCAAACAAAATAATGATGAGGGAAGAAATAGAGGATAAAGATGCAATAGAAGAATGGTTATCCACAAGTTTAGGTAAAAAAGTGGAAATAAAAACACCCAAAAAAGGTGAAAAGTTACGTTTTGTGGAAATGGCAGAAAACAATGCAAATGTAACATTAAAAAATAAAGAACAAGACAAAAGTGAAGTTTTAATGGAACTAAAGCAAGTTTTAAAAATGGACAAATTACCAAGAAAAATTGAAACCTATGACATATCAAATATTTCAGGAGAATATATGGTAGCTGCCATGTGTGTTATGCAAGATGGAGTTATAAAAAAGAACCTATCAAGAAGATTTAAAATTAAAACTGTATTTGGTCAAGATGACCCAAGATGTATGGAAGAAGTAATAACAAGAAGATTAAAACACTCAATAGAAAATCCAAAAGGTGGCTTTGGAGAACTTCCTGATGTAATATTTGCAGATGGTGGAATAACACAAATAAGAGCAGTTCAAAATGCCATACAAAATGTTCAAAATGATTTTGGGGACGAAGGAAAAAATCATGATATAGAAGAAAAAGAAAATTTGAACAAAGAAGAAATACAAAAAAACTTGGACATTCCAGTATTTGGTATGGTTAAGAACGATAAACATCAAACAAGAGCATTAATGGACAATTTACGAAACGAGCTAGAAATATCACAAAACCTAATGAACCTAATTACAAGATTTCAAGACACAGTACATGACACAGCAATTACCTATCATAGAAAAGTAAGAGATAAACAAATCACAAAATCAGAATTAGATGAAATAGATGGAATTGGTAAAGTAAAAAAGCAAGCATTATTGAAACATTTTGGAAGTGTAGAAAAAATAAAACAAGCATCAATACAAGAAATAATGCAAGTAAAAGGAATAAATGAACAATTAGCCAAAAAAATTTTGGGCATAATTGGGACAGGCACAAAGTAGCCCATTTGGGCATAACTGGGACAGGCACAGTTGTTCCCATTTGGGCATAATTGGGACAGGTTTGCAAAGTTTTAGGAATATTTTAGGAAACCTTCGCATATACATATAGGGAAAAAGATGAAGGGGGAATAAAAGTATGGAATATGCAAAAGATGAGGTTTTCCAAATTAGTTATGCAACTAAGCTTAATCGATTACAAGGAGAAAAACAAGGTTGGACAAGTAGGCTGTATAAAAAGGTTAAAAATCATAAATTAATTACAACTACAATTATTGCTTTTTTGATGTTTGCGACTTGTAATTTAATTATGATATGTGATTTTATGAAAATTTTACAAAATGTATAAAATATGATACTAATAAGATATTAATTTCATAGAGTTATAGATGGCTTTATGAAGCTTTTCTTGGGAAAGATACAGAATATTTTTGCAAATATTGAAATAGAAAAATAAGTCAAAAAAGAAGTTTACAAAATACTTTTTTGGCTTATTATTTTTTGAATATTTTCATATATATTTTTTTTAGGATAATGTTATAATGAGAACGATAACTAGATACTACAATGGAATATGCAATGGTAAATCAGAATAATGTAAAAAACTCACATAGAAAATATATTACATAAATTTAATTAAAAATATTGACATAGCAATTATTGTATTATAAAATACAAACAATAGTTCTGAAATAAAAATGAGGTGATTAGTATTGAATAATATAGAAAGTTTAAAAGATTTAATTATATATCAAAGTCGAAATAATGAGAACATATCAGTTGAAGTTTTGTATAATGAAGAGGATTTTTGGCTGACGCAAAAGTCAATGTCAAAATTATTCAATGTGGCAGAAAATAATATAACATATCATTTACAAAATATATTTAAAACGGGAGAATTAGAAGAAAATCAAACTACTCAAAAAATTAGAGTAGTTCAAAATGAAGGAACTAGAAAAGTTTCAAGAGAAGTAACTTTTTACAGTTTAGATGCCATTATAGCAGTTGGTTATAGAGTAAATTCAAAAGAAGCAACAGATTTCAGAATTTGGGCAACAAAGACTTTAAAAGAATATATAAAAAAGGGATTTGTTGTTAATAGTGAAATGCTAAAAAATGGACCAAAATTCGGAAAAGATTACTTTGATGAATTATTAGTTAAGATAAAAGAAATTAGAGCAAGTGAAAGAAGATTTTATCAAAAAATAACTGATATATACAAAGAATGTAGTTTTGATTACGATAAAAATAGTGAAACTACACAAGAATTTTACAAAAATGTTCAAAACAAGTTACACTTTGCAATTACTGGTATGACAGCTCCTGAAATAATTTACAATAGAGTGGATAGCAAAAAGGAAAATATGGGATTAACAACTTGGAAAAATGCACCAGACGGAAAAATACTTGAAACAGATGTAACAATAGCAAAAAATTATCTTTCACAAGAAGAAATTACAGAATTAAATAATCTAGTATCAATGTATCTTGACTATGCAGAAAGACAAGTAAAATTAGGAAAGATTATTTCAATGCAAGAATGGAAAGAAAAATTAGAAGTATTCTTAAAAATTAACGAATATAACATTTTAAAAGATAATGGAAAAATAAAAAGAGAAATAGCAGATAAGTTAGCTTTAGATGAATATAAAAAGTATAGAGTTATACAAGACAAAAATTATATTTCAGACTTTGATGAGTTAGTAACAGAAACAAAAAAATTAAATAACATCTAAGCGACAACTTATAATTTTTTGTTTAGATTGGAGAAAGAAAATATGAAAGAATCAAAAGTCATAACATTTATAGGAGGATTTTATATATTTGGAGGAATTATTGTATTGTTGTCATTGATATTTAATGGTAGTGGACTCAATATGATATTTGGTGTACCCAATATTCCAGATTATATTGTAAAATTATTAGTAGGTATTATATATATACCATTGG
>CATLUC010000066.1:6896-8908 GCA_950059165.1 uncultured Clostridium sp. | reverse complement strand
TGTTTATATATTGCTGGTCTTTGTACATCAAATAATTCAGCTATTGCATTTACATTTAGCCATACATCTTCGTTTTGCAGTACAACTTCTACTTTTGTATTTCCTTCATCATCAGTATAAAATACAATATTATTTTCATTTCCGATTAATTTATTATCCATATAATATCAACCTCATTTCTTATTTGCTATATATTATCAAACATTCGTTCTTTTGTCAATTGCATTATTATAATTTTATAAAAAAGAATAGTACACAATTTCAAATTATCTATAAAATTTTAATACACCAAGTGAACTAATATTAAATTTCCTAGTTCATTTGATGTATTTTTCTAAAATATTTTAGAAAAATTTAGTACACTTGGTGAACTTTTGCCTAAAATGAGTGAAATTTTTTAATTTTTTAGTTCACTTTTTTCAATTTCAACGAATAATAGCAGGTTTGAGCCAGTTCACCCAGTGAATTTCTACATCATATTTGCTTAAAATTTTTGTTCTTTTATTAACTTTTGAAGGCTTATATGGATTTTTATTATTTTTTCATTTTATACTAGAATATTACTTTGATTGTATACAAGCATCAATAAAACTTGTAAAAATATTATTTACTTTACTATCTTTATTATATAAATCTTCAGGATGAAATCTAATACCTATATAAAAACTTTTATCTTTAGCTTCAATAACATCAGCATAACCATCTTCACAAAAAGCAACTTTGTCTAAATATGGACATGTATCTATAGTATTAGTATGTAAAGAGTTTACCATTATTTTTTCACTGCCTATTATTGAATAAAATTTTGAATTTTTATCAATTTTAATATTATGAACATAATCACGAGATACATTATGTTTCTCTGGATTAGAAATTTTATAAGTTGTTCCACCTAATGCTTTGGCAATTGCATTTTGACCTGCACATATTCCTAATATTGGTATATTATTTTCATAACAATATTTGGCAACAATAAATTCATAATTATCCATTTCTAGTCCACCTTGCAAAATAATACCATTGCAAAGTTTAATTTGTGAAATCAAATTATTCTTTTGAAATTCAGTTAAATTATCTTTCCATTCATTATTATTTCCTTTATAATTAACTGCAGATTCAGTTGGCAATATTCCTATCGCTATAGCACCATTGTCAAATATTGCCTGTTTAGTTGCATCCGTTATATATGTTTTCTCGCAACCAGTATTTTTAGGATTATGTTTTGCTACGATTCCTATAATTACTTTTTTACTTTCTTTCATCATAAAATTAATCCTCCCGATGTCTACATTATACAATATTATATTTGAAAAATAAATAAGTTTATTTCGATTTATAAAACATAGTCTGAATTTTTAGAATATAGGGAAATAAAAGAGTGGATTGTCAACCCTTTTTTAGACAATTTTTATAAGGACACTTTTTTATACTCAATTGGTGTTAAATAATTCAGAGAACTATGTATTCTAATATTATTATACCAATTAACGTAATCAAATAATTCTGTTTCTAGTTCCTCAAAACTTTCAAATATTCTATTAAATGCAAATTCTGTTTTTATTATTTTGTACGTCGCTTCTGCTACTGCATTATCATAGGGACAACCTTTTTTACTTAATGACCTTTCTATTTTAAATGTTTGTAATACTTCGTCTATTATCTTATTTTTAAATTCATTCCCTCTGTCTGTATGAAATACGTTTATATTACTTAAATCACATTTTATTTTGCTAAATGCTTTATATACTAAATCTGCTGTTTTGTGCTTTCCTGCTGCATATCCAATTATTTCACGATTATATAAATCTATTATTAAGCAGATATAATTCCATTTTCCTTTTACATTTACATATGTCAAATCACTTACTACTACATCTAATCTTTCTTTTCTGTTGAATTCTCTATTTAGCTTATTTTCAATTTTATCTTCATTGCATGTTGCTTTATGCACTTTAAATTGTTTTACTGTATAATTTGATACTAATCCATTTAAATCCATATATTTTCTTATT
>CATLUC010000066.1:4787-6796 GCA_950059165.1 uncultured Clostridium sp. | reverse complement strand
GCTGCTTGCTTTAAAATATCATTTTCCATTTTTAGCTGTTGATTTTCTTTTTTTAATTTTATTAATTCCTTTTCTTCTTCTGTCCTATTATCACAGGCTTTAAATGAACCAGTAGCATTATATTTTCTTACCCAGTTATTGAATGCTGATGGTGTTAAATCATACTCCCTTATTATTTCACTTCTTGGCTTTCCGTTATTATACAAAGTCACCATTTGTAATTTGAATTCTTCTGTAAATACTCTTCTTTCTCTTCTTGACATGTTAATTTCCTCCATTTCTATTTTTTATTTTAACATGTCCTTATCTTTTTTGTCTAATTTATTATAACCGATCCATATTCTATTTCTTTGCTTTTGCAATTATCATAAAGGAGTATTAGATTTTCTCTTTTTGCTTTTGTTAATAGTAGTCTTTTGTTACTTATAAATAACTCTTTTAAAGCATATATAATTATCTTTAGTTTTTCTATGTTTTCTTCTCTAAATATTTTTAATAAATCTTCTGTATAATCTAATTCTAATTTTTGTAATAAGTTCCAAAAATTAATTTCTTCATCTTTAGTAAATTGCTCTGGATTTTGCTTTTCCTTTTTTATAATATAATTAAAGAATCTATCTATCTTATTATTTATATTATTATATTGTCCTATTTGAGACATAGTCTCTGTATTTTTTATCGAATAGGGGTATGTCATTTTTGCAGTATAGGGTGTGTCATTTGGATAAATTCTTCTTTGTATAATTTCATTCTTATCATTTCTAATAATCTCTACACATACAAAATTCAATTTATTAAGATGCGATATCCAATTTGATATTGTATGTGGTTGTGCATTAAATAACTCTGCTAAATATGTATTTGATGCAAAACAATATCCTTCTTTATTTGCTAATATTGTAATTACTGCATATAGTAATTTTTCATTTGCTTTTAAATCTTCATTAAATAAAATTGATGAAGGTATTACTGCATAATATCCAATTTTATTTTCTTCATTCACATATATTAATTCACCTACCTTTCATGTAATTTAAAAAAGATAAAGTATCTCTACTCTATCTCTTGTGTAACAAGCACTTTCCTTATTTTTTTATTTATAATAGGTAGTGTGCATATTCATGTTTCCACATACCCTGTTATTTTTGTTTTTATGTCCACTTCGCTTTTTTTGCCATTTTTTTGTGTTTTTTTCGCCTTTTTTTATTTTTTCAAAATTCTTTCAATTCCTTTTATATCAACGATTATACAGTTTTCTTTAAATTTAGAACTGATACACACTCGACGTGTCCTGTAAAAGGAAACATATCTATTGGTTGTATAGTTTTTATTTCAAACGCCTCTTCAAACTTTGCCAAATCCCTAACCAAAGTAGCTGGATTACAACTAATATATATCACTTTCTTAGGTTTAATTTCCAAAATATTTTGTATGCTTTTACTATCCAAGCCTTTTCTTGGAGGGTCAACCATAACAACATTTGGAATAATCTTCCTTTTGTAAAGCAAATTTCCTAAAACTTCCTCTACGTCTCCTGCTATAAATTCCACATTATCAACTTTATTTAAACTAGCATTTTCTTTTGCCATTTCTACTGCTTCATCTACTATTTCTATACCATACACTTTTTTTGCAAATTTTGACATAAACAAAGAAATAGTACCAATTCCACAATATAAATCAAATACAATATCATCATTGGTTATTTTAGCCATTTCTATTGCTCTTTTGTATAATACCTCTGCTTGTATAGGATTTACTTGATAAAAAGATAGTGGCGATATTTTGAATATATATTCTCCTAATTGGTCTGTTATATAGCCATTTCCAAACAAATTAATATTTTCATTTCCTAAAATAACATTTGTATTTTTAATGTTGATATTTTTTACTATCGTTTTTACTTCTGGAAAATTTTTAGTTATTTCTTTTACTAACTCTTTTTCGTTTGAAATTTCTTTTCCATTTATAACTAAAATACACATAACTTCATTAGTTTTTACACCTTT
>CATLUC010000066.1:0-4777 GCA_950059165.1 uncultured Clostridium sp. | reverse complement strand
ACAATATGCCTAACTAAACCTTTTCTAGTTTTTTCATTATAAATGCTAATTTTATTTTTTACTATGTAATTAAATATAAACTTTGCTATTTCTTCGTTTTTTTCATTTTGAAGAAAACATTTTTCTTGTATTGGTATAATTTCATGTGTTCTGTTTGCAAATATCCCAATTACTGGCTGATTTTCTTTGTTTAAACCTACTGGATATTGTGCTTTATTTCTATAATGATATGGATTTTGCATTTTTTCTACTTTTTGAACTTCTACCTTGTTTTTTAGTGTTTTATTTACTAAACTTTGAACTGCATTTTGCTTCATTTTTAATGTTTGTGAATATTCAATATGTCTTAAATTGCAACCACCACATCTTTTGTAGCTTTTACAGTCAACCTCTTGTCTTGATTTTGATGGCAAAATAATTTCTGTTATTTTGCCAAAAGCATAAGAAGATAGCACTTTTACTATTACTACCTTTACTTTTTCGCCCTTTATTGCATTTGGAATAAAAATAGCAAAATCATTTATTTTAGCTATTCCCTCTCCCTCAAATCCATTATCAATAATATCTACTACATATTCTTTGTTTTTTTCTACTGGAATTTCCATTTTCTACTCATTCCTTCTAAATTACAAATACTTTATACACAAATTTGCAAAGCCAATTTAAGCACATTAATAAAAACGGAGCATAAAAAGTAATATAAAAGGTCATAAAGTATTAATCATGCTCCTTTTGTTCTTATTTCATTTTTTCTTCTATTTCATCTTCACAATTTCTCATCGCTAAAATTGTTTTTTCAAAAAGTTCATCTAATTCCCAGCCTAGCTGTTCTGCTCCTTGCTTTATAGTTTCTCTTGAGCATCCAGCAGCAAATTTTTTATCTTTAAATTTCTTTTTAAGACTAGATACTTCCATATCCTTTGTACTTTTAGATGGTCTCATCTTAGCAGCTGCCCATATTAATCCTGTTAATTCATCTACAGCATACAATATTTTCTCCATTTCATGTTCTGGTTTAATATTTGAACAAATACCATATCCATGACTACAAATTGCATGTATTGTTTCATTATCAGCTTCAATTTCTTTTAATAGTTCAGGTGCTTTTTGGCAATGTTGTTCTGGATATTGTTCAAAATCAACATCATGTAATAATCCTACTATCCCCCAAAAATCTTCATCATAGCCTTTTTCTTTAGCAAAATATCTCATAACCTCTTCAACTGTGTAAGCATGTCTAATATGAAATTCCTCTTTGTTATATTTTTTTAGTAACTCAATTGCTTCTTTTCTTTCCATTATATTTTCTCCTCTTAAATAAATTTTTCAATTATAACAACATTTCTTCCACTTCTTGTTGTTCCTGATATACCCTTAATTACAAATCTACCTTTTCCACGAATAGTAATTATATCATTTAACTTAATTGATTTTGAAGCCTTAGTTTCATTTTGTCCATTAACAAAAACCCTTTCTTGCTCAATAATTTGCACAGCTTTACTTCTTGATGTTTTTGCTAAATCTGATACAAAATTGTCTAATCTAAAAGATGGAATAATAATTTTTACTTCTTCTACCTTTAATTCTCTTTTTTGCATATTTTGTATTTCATCTATCTCTATTTTACTATTCTCAAATCTTGTAAGTGATGGCAATTGTGCCTTTAAAATGTCTGCAAAATCCTCTAATGTAATTATATCTGCACCCTCATCATAAACTATAATATCTCCTACCTTTTCCCTTTTAAGCCCTAACTTAACAATGCCACCTAAATAATTCCTATGGCAATATTTGCCCTTTTCCTCTTCTTGCAAAGTAATTCTTACTATTTTTAAGATTTTACTATAATTTTTTTCAAGCATTTTGCTATCATATTTTTCGGGATAAATAACTAAAATTTTTCTTTCTGCATCTTCATATCCACCATATAATTGATAATTTTCAAATTTTATTTTCCTTAAAAAATTTTCTACTAGAGAAACTTGATACATATCTAAAAAATCAGTATATTCTAGTTTTTCTCTTGTTTTACAAAACTGTATTTTATCTAGCACTTGTGATAAACATATTTTATCATCTTGTTTTTTATAGTCTTTTAATAATTGCTGTTTGTCCATTTCTCCTTGTATGATATATTAATAACTTAAATAAACCATACACTCCTTTCTTTAAATTTTATGACCTTTTAGATTTCTTTTCATGCCTCGTCTTCGTTTACTTTCCAAAATCACTTTTTTGCCAAGGAGCAAAAAGAAACGTTCCCAATTGCTCCTTCGTCCAATTCATAAATTTTTTCTAATTCGCTTACTTCTCCATGTTTTATGAATTCATCTGGATATGCATAATTTTTTATTTTGATGTCTTGTAAATTTTCTTCTATTATTATTTCTTGCACTGCTGTTCCTAAGCCGTTTATAATTGTTCCATCTTCTATTGTTATGACATTTTTTGTTTTTGTAACTGATTGTTTTATTGTTTCTTTGTCTATCGGCTTTAAAAATCTAGCATTTATTACTTCTACAGTTGTATCATTTTCTTTTTCTATCTTATCTGCTATTTTCATTGCTCTTGCTACCATTTTGCCAATTGCTATTATTGTTAATTCTTCACCTTGTTTTAAAACTTCTGCTTTTCCGTAACTCTATTTTGTCTTGTTTTTCCATTTTATATTCATCTTCTCCACCTCTTGGATATCTTATAACAACTGGTTTTTGTAATCTAATTGCGAATTCTAACATCTCTTCTAATTCTTTAAAGTTTTTTGGTGCTAAGATGTTCAAATTTGGAATTAGCCTAAAAAATGCCATATCTAAAGTTCCTTGATGTGTTTCTCCGGTCAGCTCCAACTACTCCACTTCTATCCACACACATAATTACAGGCAAATTTTGCATTGCAACATCATGTATTACTTGGTCATAAGCTCTTTGATAAAATGATGAATATATTGGAACTACTGGTATTAAGCCATCTTTTGCCATACCTGCTGCAAGACCTACTGCGTGTTGTTCTGCAATAAAAATAAAAAAAAACCTGTTAGGGAATTCTTTTGCAAATTTTGTTAGCCCTGTTCCATCTTTCATTGATGCTGTTACTGCTACAATCTTTTCGTTTTTATTTGCTAATTCTACTAATTTTTCTCCAAATATTTTTGAATAGTCATCTTTCTTTTGTTTCTTAGGTTTTCCTGTTTCTATATCAAAAGCAGAAGTCGCATGGAATTTGTCTGGATTTTGCTCTGCTATTTTATACCCTTTTCCTTTTTTAGTTAATACATGAATTAAAACTGGTCCATCTAATTGCTTGCTAATTTTTAACATTCTTTCTAATTCTTGTATATCATGTCCATCAACTGGTCCTAAATAACGAAACCCAATATCTTCAAAAAACATTTTAGGTATAATTAGTTGTTTTACACTTCTTTTTATTCTTTTTACAATTTTAACAATATATTTACCAACAACTGGGATTTTTAAAATAAAGCTTTTTATAGCATCACTAGATTTGTTATATGATTTCTTTGTTCTTAACTTGCTTAGCAACATATTGATGCCACCTATATTTTTAGAGATACTCATTTCATTGTCATTTAAGATGACTGTCATTCTTGTTTTACTCCAGCCACAGTCATTTAAAGCTTCTAATGCCATCCCACCAGTTAGTGCTCCATCTCCAATAACTGCAAGTACTGAATAATCTTCTTTTTTTATGTCTCTTGCTCTTGCCATACCTAGAGCTGCTGAAATTGATGTACTACTATGTCCTGTATTGAAACAGTCTGTTTCAGATTCTTTTGTTTTTGGAAATCCGGCTATTCCATTTAGTTTTCTTAAGGTTTTTAGTTGCTCTTTTCTGCCTGTTAAAATTTTGTGTACATAGGTTTGATGCCCTACGTCCCACACAATTTTATCTTTTGGCAAGTTGAACACACTATGTAAGGCTATGCTTAGCTCTACTACTCCTAAGTTTGACGCTAAATGCCCCCCATTTTCTGATACAATTTCTAAAATGTATTTTCTTATTTCTTCTGCAAGTAGCTTTTTTTCTTCTAGGTTTAGCTTTTTTAAGTCCTCTCCTGAATTTATTTTTTCTAACATTTCTTTTTGCACCTCTTTTAGGCAATATTATACCACATTTTCTAGGTTTTGCAAGTAAATTTGGGAAGAAGCCTTAGGCCTCTCCCCATTTATTTTTTCACCACTATTTTGTCTTCTTCCACACCAATTTTAGAAAGTTTATTTTTCTTAAGTTTACCATCTAAAATCTCTTCTGCTAGTTTATCTTCAAGCATATTTTGAATAGTCCTTCTAAGAGGTCTTGCACCAAAATTCTTATCAATTCCTTGACTTGCAATAAGTTCTTTAACCTCAGGTTCTAGTTCCACATTGATTTTTTGCATAGCTAATCTATCAGTTACCTCTTTTAGCATAATATCAATTATTTGGTTAATCTCCTCACCTGTTAGTTTATGGAACACAATAATTTCATCAATACGGTTAATAAATTCTGGTCGTAATTCCTTTTTTAAAGCTTCCATAACCTCTTTTTTAGTTTCTTCATACTCTTTTTTTCCATCATCTTCTTGAGTAGTGTTATTACTAAAACCTAATGCTTTTTTATCTGTAATTAGTCTTGCTCCAATATTAGAAGTCATAATAATCACTGTGTTTTTAAAATTTACTGTTCTTCCTTGATTATCTGTCAAACGTCCATCTTCCAATATTTGTAACAACATATTCATAACATCTGGGTGTGCCTTTTCAATTTAGTAAAAAAGTA
>CATLUC010000065.1 GCA_950059165.1 uncultured Clostridium sp. | reverse complement strand
TTGAGCCGAAATATCTGGCTTAAAATACGTGTTTCTTTTATCATTTTCCCATTTGCTCCTATTCCACTAACTCCTTTTTTGCCATCTCTTAATTCTTTTGCAATATCATCAATTGTAATATATTTATACTTTTCCGTAAAAGCTATTTTTTCTGCAATTACCAAAGGGTCTAAAAAGTCAATCAATATACGAGCTGGAGAAGATGCAAAATTTGCACCAGCAGAAATAATAGCTTCAAAATAGCTTTGACAAGCACCAGCAAAAATCACTAAATGACTGTTTCTTTCTAAATCATATCTTCTTGCTTCTTTAACTGTTTGAATAAAATATTTAGAGTTTCTATAATTGTAAATATTATTATAATCTGTTCCTCTTTTTATCATTCCATCATGTCCTGTAATTACTAATATATCTGGATTATAAGCTTGTAATAATTTATATACTACTCTTGGCTGTCTATATTCTGGAATATTTTTAACAATTGCATTTAAGCCTAATTTTTTATAATAGTAATAAGATTTTTGACTATATTTTTTATCTCCATCTAAGTGTAATATTTTTCCTGTTACAATTTTCTCTTTATTCCTACTGCTTGGTGTTACTATACCTATTCGGTAGTCTTCTCCTCTGTTTTCTTTTTCTTTTATTATTTTATCATTTAGCTTATAATGTAAATCTGCTTGTTTTTTAGCTATAGTCTGTTTATCTACTATTTCTAAGTCTTCTATGTTACTATCTGCCTCAATTCTATCTATAAATCCCTTTAAAATAGCGATTTTTTTATTTTTTGTATTAATAATATTTTTTACTGTAAATATGATGTCTTTCCCATATGATTTTCTAGCAACGACATCTCCCTTTTTTATTCTATTCATTATATTAATCACCTCTGACTTTGGGCTATTATATTCTATGTCATATTTTGTCAGTTTGTGACTAAAAAATTATGCCAAAACAATATTTTCTAATAGTCTTTTTATTGTTTTATTACTAGCCATTACTGATTTTGTATCTAAATAATAAGTAAGTATTCTATCTTTTTTACTTAGATGTTCTGCATTTGCATAACCAAGCTTCCAAAACTTTTCTTGTGTTTCCTCATTTATAAATTTTTGTGGTAATAAAAATGTGTTAAATATCTTGTACTTTTTATTTTCGTTTCTAATATACTGTCCATAAAATAGTTGTTTACAAATATCTGCTGACTCTGGAAAACTACCTATTTTATAATATTTTGCATCCATAATTACAATTGTTTTGCCTGTATTGATTATTATGTCTGGCAATAATTTGCTATTTATAATCTTTTTTTCCATAAAGTAATATGTAGTTGGAAAAGATTGCTTTTTTTGATATAATAAATAAGCTTGTTTTCTTAATACATTTTCCCATACTTTATCATAATAATAAGTTCCTATCTCAAATTCTTCTTTGCCAAAAAAAGTTGTTTGTGTTCCTCTTAAAAAAAACAACATTTGCTCTAATAACTTCTTTTTTTTTTCTTTATTTATCATGTTTAATTCATTTAATAATTCATAATAATTTTCTACTTCTTCATATATGTTATTGCAATTATATAACCATCCCAATATTTTTGTAATTATACTTAAACAATATTTGTGTATTTGTGTTATTTTATTTTCCCTAGAACAAATATTGTAATTATAAGTATCTAAATAGATGTAATTTCCTGCTGAATATGCTGGTATTTTACTTTGTATAGTTTTTCTCCATTGAATTTTTCCCTGTGTATTTTTTTTATTTTGGCTACCTTTTTCATTATAAAGTCCATTTTTCAAAAAATCTTCTAGAATATAAATACTACTAGAAAAGCTAAATTGTTGATATCCAGTGTCATAAAGTGCATCTTGACATTGTTCTATATTTGTCATTAACAATTTTACATCATAAAATAATTGTTCTATTTCTTCTTTTTCATTTGTATTTATTACTTTTTCTGTAATTCTATATCCAATTGGGAAGGTCACAATTGCATTATTATTTTTTATTTTTATTCCAACAAATTCCCTATCTGTTTTAGCTACTTTAATTTCTACTGTGTTTCTTCTTTTCACATGACTTCCCCCTTATTTTAATAATTCTTCTTTTATTTCTTCTTTAAATATATCTAAGTAATTCTTTCCTAAGAATGTTAAAGCTAATTCATTTATTGATTTTATTTTTTCATCGAAAATTAATGTTTTATCATATTTGCATATTTTAGTATATAAATTGATAATTACTTTATATAAAAATTTTTTTCTTCCTTTGTCATTTTTTTCTTTTTTCTCTATTACATAACTTTTATCAATGAAATAAGCACCTAATTGTTTGTCTTCGTTTTTTAGAATTCCTTGTTGACTTGTTATTACTTTGTTTATTACTTGTCTAAATTTCCCCCATGTTATTTCTTCCATTCCTTGAATATATTGTTCATCATAAATTCCTTGTTTATCTAGAACCCAAATATCTTCCCATCTTCTTTCAAATGCATTATCAAGTGTTTTTACATTTTCATCACTTACATTCATTGTTGCAATAATAGAAAAGTTATTAGGTAAGTATATTTTTTTTGTTTCATCTTTGTAAATATAATCTGCAATTAGTGGGTTTGTTATAGAATATACACTTCTCCCATCTCCATTTTCTCTATCTAATAGCTGAAAAATATCTCCAAAGATAGCTGCTGCATCTCCTCTATTAATTTCTTCTATGATTAAATAGAAGTTTGTTTGTTCATTATTGATTGCCTTTTCTAATAATGTTGTAAAAGGTCCTGGAATAAAATCATATTTTAATATTTGATTTTTTACGCATGGTCTAATTGTTCCAATAAATTCTGCATTTGTATATTCACTATAAAAAGTTACTCTCTCATATTGATTTTCATTTATTAGCTGCCCATTTTTATCTGTTAAATATTCTTGCGTTATCTTATATGATTTGCCACTTCCTGGAAAACCTTTATATAAGATATTTTTTCCCATCAATTTATTACTTTTTTTAAGTTTTGGTTTTTTTTCTTCCTTTTTTACTTTCTTTTCTTCTTTGATGTTTTTTACAATATTTTCTTTGCTTTCAACACTTACATATAAATCTGTAAGATATGCTACATCCTTTCTGAATTCTTCATTATCTAATTCATCAATTGACACAGCTTTTGATATAATAGTTGCATCTACAAATATTGATGTGTATTGAAATCCTCTTTCTAGATGATTTCCAAACATTTTTTGATATTCAGCAATATATTGTTCTTTTGTTTGGAGAAGCTGCTGTTTTTTCATATTTGTCATGCCAAATCCGTATCCACATTTCTATCATTCGTGTTTGGATATTTAGTGATATACCTGAATATCTTCCAATTGTTCCTTTTGCATTTTTTTCCATATAATATAGTTGTATCCATGGTGATTTAACCCTATTGTATGGAACTCCTAATTTCAACTTTATATTAACTTTATTATTTATTCCTTCGTTTTGTCTAAATGTTTTTATAATCGCCTCATTTAATTCTTTTTCATAATTATTATCTTTAAGTTTTCTATGTTGTTGTTTCTTCCCTGTTTTTTCCATTATTACATCATATGTTTCTATATTTTCTTCGTAATGATTAAATAATTCTTTTAGTACTTCTTTTTCATTTTTAAATTCTTGCATTTTTCTTCCTCTTTTCTTCTTTTTTATTATATTTAGCATTTTACCACCATTTATTTATAATGTCAACACAAAAATAACACATCTATGTTTTTTTGATGTTTTTTCTATGTTTTTATATGGTTAAAAAAATAGAAGGTAACTTTACCCTCTACTTTATTATATTATCATACCTATTTTGTTCTTTTTAATGTCTAAAATGTCTCATTTTTGTAAATACCATAGCAATTCCATATTCATTACATTTATCAATTGAATCTTGGTCTTTTATTGAACCACCTGGTTGGATAATTGCTTTAATACCTGCTTTGTGTGCTTCTTCTACACAATCTGAAAATGGGAAGAATGCATCTGATGCAAGTACGGCTCCAGCAGTTATTCCTTTTTCTATTAGTTCTTCGCCATGTTCAACTGCTTGTTTAGTTGCCCAAATTCTATTTACTTGTCCGAGGTCCTATTCCTATTGATTGTTTTGATTTTCCAATTGCAATTCCGTTTGATTTTACATATTTTACTATTTTCCAAGTAAATAATAAATCTTCCATTTGTTCTTCAGTTGGTTTCGTATTTGTTACAACTTCCATTTCTTCTAATACTTTAGAGTCAATAGTTTGAACAATTGCTCCTCCATTTATTTTTTTGATGTCATATGCATTTTCTTTTTGTTTTACTAAAATATTTGGAAGCTCTAAAATTCTAACATTTTTCTTTTTCTTTAAAATTTCTAGTGCTTTTGGCTCATATGATGGTGCTACAATTACCTCTAAGAAAATTTCTTTCATTTCTTTAGCCATTTTTTCATTTACTTCTTTATTTGAAACAACAATTCCACCGAAAATTGAAGTTTTGTCTGCATTAAAGGCTTTTTGCCAAGCTTCATATATATCTTTGCTACTTCCAACTCCACAAGGGTTTCCATGTTTACAAGCTACAACTGTAGGTTCTTCAAATTCTTTTAGTAGTTCTAAAGCTCCATTTGTGTCATTTATATTATTAAAAGATAATTCTTTTCCATTTAATTGTTTTGCTGTTGTTAAAGACCCTTCACATTTTCCAACTTCTTTATATAAAGCTGCTTTTTGATGTGGATTTTCTCCATAACGCATATCTTGCACTTTTTCAAATGTAAGTGTTAATTTTTCTGGCAAGCTTTCATCTTTTCTTTGTTCTTTTATATATGATGCAATCATAGCATCATAATTTGCTGTGTGTTCAAATACTGCTTGCATTAATCTGAATTTGGTTTCTTTTGATACTTCCCCATTTTCTTCTAATTCTTTTGCGACTATTTCATAGTCTTCAGGGTTTGTAATAACTGCTACATCTTGATAATTTTTAGCAGCACTACGAAGCATTGTAGGTCCTCCAATGTCTATATTTTCTACTGCCTCTTCTAAAGTTACTCCATCTTTTAAAATTGTTTGTTTAAATGGGTATAAATTTACTACAACAAAATCAATAGTATCTATTTTTAATTCTTCTAGTTGTTTCATATGGTCTTCTTTTTCTCTTCTTGCAAGTATTCCTGCATGTACAATTGGATGAAGTGTTTTTACTCTTCCATCTAAACATTCTGGAAATCCAGTTAATTCTGATATTTCCATAACTTTAACGCCCTCTTCTTTTAGTTTTTTGTAAGTTCCTCCTGTTGATATAATTTCTACTCCTTTTTTTTCTAATCGTTTTGCAAATTCTACAATTCCTGTTTTGTCTGATACACTAATTAAAGCTTTCATAATACTTCCCTCTCTTTCTTACAGCAACATTATACTACATCTTTATTGTTTTTTCAACAAAAGAAAAACTTATTTGTAACTAAATATTCAAAACATTGGAAAATTTTTACTTGTTTGACTTGTTTTTCTTGTTATAACATGTTATACTATAATTGTCTTTTTAAGACTAACATGAATTTATTTTTAAACTATATCCCTTCTTTTTATAGATAGGTTAGTAAAAATTTAATTCAAATCTATAACAAAGGAGGATTTTATTATGGAAAACAATTATGAAGATATTACTCTTGTTTGCAAAGACTGTGGTTCTGAATTTGTATTTACTGCTGGTGAGCAAGCATTTTACGCAGAAAAAGGGTTTGAAAATCAACCTGTAAGATGCCCAGCTTGTAGAAGAGCTAGAAAGCAACAAAGAAACAACAATGCTTAATCAAATTGTTAAGAAAATCATGACAACAATATGTCATGATTTTTCTTTTAAATGCTTATATTTTAATTTTGTTGCCATTCCCCCTCTCATGTGCCTTTCAGCTTTATTTTCATCTAAAATTAATCTTACATCTTTAGCTAATTTAGGATTTATTTTCTTTAGTCTTTCAGAAACATCCTTGTGTACTGACGTTACTTTCCAGAACGGTTGGCTTTTCGTTATCTAGGGTTGTTCTTTGGGGAGACGGACATCGGGACGACGCCCCTACATTTGTTTCAATTTCATTAAAATTAGTTATAACAGTTGGGGTACTGCCTATTTCGTTTAGTAATTTTAATCTTACTTCTACATTTGAGTCACCATCAACTTCTATTACATCTATAATTGTTTTTAGCATTGCATTGGTAATTGTTTGATTGTTTAATATGTCATCTACTATACTAATTGTTTTTGATAACTCTTTTTCTAGGACATCTTTTTCTTTAATTTCTGATGTTATTAGTTTTAATTCTCGCTCTAATCTTACTATATCTTCATTTAATGGATTTGTGTATTTCTTTAATTCTTGTATATTGATTACTTCGTTTTGGAACATTTCCATATATTTTTGTTTTTTAGTGGTAACCTTTTCAATTTCTTTTAAAAGGCTTTCTTCACTTCTTTCATTGTTTTCTCTTAATTTAGTGATTTTCTCAAACTCTTTTTCTACTGCTTTCATAAAATTCTTCTTATTTGAAATAATGCTTTTTAGATATTCCTTTATGGCATTTAAAAGTTCTTCTTCATCAATTACTGTTGTGTTAGGACAATGATTTACTCCCATTGAGTTTCTTCCACTACATACCCATCTTATATATTCTTTTCCATCTTCTGTGTACTTTCTTCTTATTCTTCTAAATGAATATCCACAATGTTTGCAATAGATAAGGGTACTAAATACATATTCCGTTTTTTCTCTTTTATTATTTAACTTAAATTCGTTTGACCTTTGGGCTAAAATGTCTTGTGCTCTATTAAATAATTCATCTGATATTATTCTCATTTCTGGTCTTTCTACTGTTATCCATTCTTCTTCTGGTAAATCTTTTCTAGTTCCTGTTATAAAGTCTGTTACTTCACTCTTTTTGTTGGTTACTCTTCCTGTATAAATTGGATTTTTTAGCATTCGTACAATAGACGTTTGTACCCATTTTGATTTTGTTTTCTTTGTTCTTATTCCTCTATCATTTAAGTCCCAAGCAATTTTTGTTGTTCCAATTCCTTTATATACATAGCTTTCAAAGATTTCTTTTACGATTTTTGCTTCTTCTTCATTTATTTTTAAAGTATATCTTTCATCTGGAATTTTATCATAACCAAAAACTATATTAGGAACTCGTCCTTTTTTAGCTGTAATGTCTTTACCAAATTTAACCCTTTTTGACATATTCGCACTTTCTTGTTGTGCCATTGCTCCTAAAATAGTCAATATAAATTCAGATCCACCTTCCATTATTTCACCATTATTTAAAAAATCTACCTCTATTCCATAAGATTTTAGTTCTCTTATGCTTTGTAATAAATCTACTGTATTTCTTGCAAAACGGCTTACATCTTTTACAACTACTTTGTCAAATTTTTTTGCTTTAGCATCTTGCATCATCTGTTGGAATTGTTTTCTGTGTTTTATTTGCTTTCCTGATATTCCTTCATCTGCATATAGCTTGTACAATTCATAATTATTCTTTTTTGTAAATTCATTAAAAAACTCAATTTGCTTTTCAAATGATTCTACTTGAGATTCTTTTTCAGTTGATACTCTTGCATATGCTGCAATTTTCATAAAACATCTACTTCTTTCTTTTTTGTTTTTCTGTATCTTCGCTTTCGTTCAGTTACATTGTAGCATATCAAATTCATTTTTTCAATAATTTTCTTTATTTATTTGTGTTATTCGAATTTTTTTCAGCTATTTCATATTTCAAAACATCGTCTAAAAAATTTTGTATTATTTCTTCATTTGCTCCATCCATTGCACCAACTATAATATCTTCATTTGGAAATAATTTTTCTGCTTCTTTCTCAAACCTAGAAATATTATATGGAAAATTTCCTACTTTTCTAACCATATTGTCTCCTTTCCTAATATTCAATACGTATTTTTATATATTAGAATATTAATTTATTGTTTATTCTTTATTAATTCTACTAGTTTATCTACTGTAAACTTTAGTATTTTCTCAATTGAATTTGTAACTTTTCTTATAATTTCATCTTTATGGCTCGTATTTATTGATTTATATAACTCATTTGCAGTCTTGCATTTACCATTTTGTGTTATATAAACACCTTCGTTTTCACAATAGTTTTCTATTATATTTGGATATAAATCATATACACTTGTTCCTTCTACTACACTATATTTTCCATTCTCATATTTTACTAATGAATCTACTCCTACTTGATGATATACATCATGTGGAAATTCTAATTCTTGAAAAACTTCACCTGTTTTTTGATTGGTGAGTTCTGTTCTCCAATCTTCACAATCATCTTCTAAATATGTAACTTTGTATATAGCACCATCCTGCCTCATATCATTCAACATTTCTTTTTGTTCTTTTACTAATTCATTTTGAAAACTTGTCATTTCATTATATATTTTTTCTGTAGTTTCTCTGTCTAAAATATACTTTTCATCTACTTTTCTAAAAAACATTCCTTCTTTAACATTTTTAGGAAGTTGTACGTAATCTACAATAAATGATACCCTATTTTCATATGTTCCATCATATTCTATAAGATTAAATCCTTTAGAAGACTCATATGATATTTCATATAATTTATTTTCATCTGCACCATTTATATTATTTTTATTAATATGTTCTCTTATCAATCCTTCTTTCTTGTTCCATATTTTTTCTTCATTTTCTCTTGTAAATTTTGAACTGTCATAATCCTTATACACTAAAACATTGTTATCTTTTAGTGTGTTTGATAACTCTTGAATAAAGTTTGAAATTTCTTTGTTTTGCAATATATTATTTGCTAATTTAAGCCCTAAATCTAATTTCAAAGGCATTCTCCTTTCTATATTAAATTGTGTTCTTGTGGATTCTATGTATAGAAATATACATGAAATAAATTTTAAAATATAATAAATTAAAGTTGATTTAAAACTGTAGTTATTATACTATCTTTCATTTATATTTTCAATAGTTTTTTCAATTTAAGTTTCGACTTTTTGAAAAAATAAATTTAATATTTTGCATAAACGGGTAAA
>CATLUC010000064.1:2085-9099 GCA_950059165.1 uncultured Clostridium sp. | reverse complement strand
TTATATAGATTAAATTTTTATATATTTTTGTTTCACATCATTGACACAACAACAGAAAAGTTCACAAAAAATCTAAAATTATGTTTACAAATTTTCCTATATGTGGTATAAGTATAAAAATCTATTTAGCACATTTATTACTAGCTTTTAATTAATTTTCAAATCAAAGATTTATAAATCTTATTAAAATTCTAAAACAAAAATCCAAAAAACAAAAAATTTAAAATATGAAAGGAGCTAATTTTACAAACAAAAGAAAAACAAGCTACCTAAATGTATTTTATAAAAAATAGTAAAATTATACTAAGTACTTGAAAAAGTAAAAAACAATTGGTATAATAAAGGAGGAATAATTATAGGAAATAAAAAATTAAACTTAAAAAACGACGTAATATTTAAAACATTCTTTTCTAGAAAAGGAAACGAAAAATACTTAATCGACTTTTTAAATGCACTACTTAAAATAGAAATAGAAGAAATTAAAATTCAAGAAGAAGTAAATTTAGAAAAATTAAGTACAATGGAAAAAGGTGGAAGACTGGACATTCAAGCAACTTTAGGAAATGGCTGTATAATAAATATAGAAATGCAAGTAAGAGATGAGCATAATATTGAAAAAAGAAGTGAAATTTACGCATCTAAAACAATCTCGAGGCACTTCGAAAAAGGTGGAAAATATCAAAACTGCAAACAAGTAATCATGATAAACATATTAGACTTTAACTTGTTTGGTTTTGAAGAATATGTATCAAATGCAATAATTGTGCTAGATAAACATAGAGAGTACAAAATAGTTAGAACAAAAGAGGCATGATTAAAAAAGTATGACATTTTAGATTACTTTTAATGCCTCGTCTTTGTTCGTGTGCCAAATTTGTTTTGACAAATTTGTGTACAATGTGCTGCTATTATAGGAAAGTTTTCCTATAATAGCATTGTTGAAACATATTACATAGAATTACCTAAATTTAGGAAAACCAAACCAGATATGGATGACAAATTAAACCAATGGCTCACTTTTTTAGATGATGAAAATAAGGGGGAAATCGAGATGGCAGAAAAGAAAAATAAAATTTTAAAAGATGCCAAAATAGAATTAGGTTATTTAACAGGAGAAGAAGAAGTAAGAAGGCTAGCTGAACTAAGAGACAAGTGGGAATCTGACTGGAATAGCTATATGGAATGGGTTAGAGTAGATGGAAAAGAAGAAGGGAAAAAAGAAGGAGAGAAAGCAAAACAGGAAGAAATTGCTAAAGCTATGCTAGAAGAGAAAATATCTATAAAAGTAATTGCAAAGACAACAGGACTAACAGAAGAGGAAATAGAAAAACTAAAAAATAACTAAACGAAATATTTATCATAATAATAAGCCTAAATCTGTAACCTATATAGATTAATAAATTCTATATAGTTCATAGATTTAGGCTATTTAAAAAAATAAAACATGTTCCCAAAATGACTGCAAAAGACACAATCTATTTAAGGCATAATTTAAAACATGAATTTTCTATACAAAAACACCTCAAAACCTTGACAATTACAACAATTCATGGTAAAATATAGCCCATGATTAAAATCTAAAAGAAGAGGAATTAAATTAAGTAAGCCCTAAATTTCAAGGAATGCAAAAGCAGACAAACCGAGAAACCACAAGGAAAAAGCTACTTATATTTAAGAAGGACTTCTTTTAAAAATAATTTATTTCTGCTTAAAATTTTTTAAGGAGTGATTTTTTTGAAAATCAAAGAAGTAAATTACGAGAAAGCATCTCGTAAGGATTTTGCCAAAGTTGGGGACTATATCGAAATGCCAAACCTAATCAAAGTACAAAAAGACTCATATGACTGGTTTGTAGAAGAAGGATTAGGAGAAGTACTACAAGATATCTCACCAATAGAGGACTACTCAGGAAACTTAGTTCTTGAATTTTTCGATTATTACATGGAAGACAAAACAAAATACAGTGTAGAAGAAGCCAAAGAAAGAGACGCAACATACTCAACCAGATTACACGTAAAAGTAAGACTAATCAACCGTGAAACTGGAGAAATCAAAGAACAAGAAATCTACTTAGGCGATTTCCCACTAATGACAGACAGTGGAACATTTGTAATCAATGGGGCAGAAAGAGTTGTAGTAAGCCAATTAGTACGTTCTCCAGGATGCTACTATGGAGAGGAATTTGACACAAAAACAGGAAAAAGAACATACAACTCAACAGTAATGCCACTTAGAGGAGCATGGCTTGAATACGAAACAGACGGAAATGACATATTCTATGTACGTGTTGACAGAACAAGAAAAGTACCTGTAACAACACTATTAAGAGCAATAGGGATAATATCAGACGACCAAATAAGAGAGCTATTTGGTGACGAAGAAATGATAACAGCAACACTAGCAAAAGACACAATAAAAGACCAAGACGAAGCACTAATAGAAATATACAAAAAACTAAGACCAGGAGAACTTCCAACAGCAGATGCTGCAAGAAACCTATTCAATGGTCTATTCTATGACAACAAAAGATATGACCTATTCAAAGTAGGACGTTACAAATTCAACCAAAAACTAGGGTTGGCAGGAAGAATAAAAGACAAAATAGCAGAAAACGACATAATAGACAGCGAAACAGGAGAAGTCTTTGTACAAGCAGGAGAAATAATTGAAGAAGAAGTAGCAGAAAACATTCAAAACTCTGGAATAAACATGGTAGATGTTTTAGTTGGAGAAAGAAAAGTCAGAGTAATTGGAAACAGCACAGTAAATATACACAAAATATTACCAAATGTAGACCTAAGCAAACTACATTTCAAAGAAATGGTTAATTATAATGTATTAAAAAATATAATGGACAACACAGACGAAAAAGACCTAGTAAAAATAATAGAAGAAAGACAAAGTGAACTAACACCAAAATACATAACAACAGAAGACATGATAGCATCAATAAACTACCTATTAAACTTATCACATGGACTAGGAAAACCAGACGACATCGACCACTTAGCAAATCGTAGAATTCGTCAAGTTGGAGAACTACTACAAAACCAATTTAGAATTGGTCTAACAAGATTAGAAAGAGTAGTTCGTGAAAGAATGACAATACAAGACCTAGATGTTGTAACACCACAAACACTAATAAACACAAAACCAATAACATCAGCAATCCGTGAATTCTTTGGAAGTTCACAACTATCTCAATTCATGGACCAAACAAACCCACTTTCAGAACTAACACATAAAAGAAGAATATCAGCATTAGGACCAGGAGGACTAACAAGAGAAAGAGCAGGTTTTGAGGTACGTGACGTTCACTACACACACTATGGAAGACTATGTCCAATAGAATCACCAGAAGGACCAAACATCGGATTAATCTCAGCACTTTCATCATTTGCAAACATCAACGAATATGGATTTATAGAAACACCATATAGAAAAGTTGACCCAAAAACACACAAACTAACAGATATAGTAGAATACATGAGTGCAGACGTAGAAGACAACTACATAATAGCACAAGCCTCTGAACCAGTAGACAAAAACGGAAAATTCGTAAATCCACGTATAAGAGTTAGATTTAAAAACGAAGTTATCGAAGTAGACAGTGAAAAAGTACAATATGTTGACGTATCACCAAAACAATTAGTATCTATTGCAGCAGCAATGATACCATTCTTAGAGCATGATGACGCAAAAAGAGCACTAATGGGAGCAAACATGCAACGTCAAGCAGTGCCACTAATGATAACAGAAAGTCCAATAGTAGGAACAGGAATTGAATACAGAGCAGCAAAAGACTCAGGAATATTAGTATTAGCACAAGACGACGGAGTTATCGAAAAAGTTACAGGAGATAGTATCACAGTAAAATATGATAGTGGAAAAACAATAACACACAAACTTCGTAAATTCAAAAGAACAAATGGTGGTACATGTATAAACCAAAAACCAATTGTTAAAAAAGGAGAAAAAGTCAAAAAAGGAGATGCCATTGCAGACGGTCCATCAACAAAAGATGGAGAAATGGCACTTGGGAAAAACGTATTAGTAGCATTCTCAACATGGGAAGGATACAACTACGAAGACGCTATACTAATCAACGAAAAATTAGTAAAAGAAGATGTATTCACATCTATCCATATAGAAGAATACGACTGTGAATGTCGTGACACAAAACTAGGAGCAGAAGAAATAACACGTGACATACCAAACATAGGAGATGACTCACTAAAGGATCTAGACGAAAATGGAATTATCCGTATTGGTGCAGAAGTAAGGCCAGGAGACATCTTAGTAGGTAAAGTTACACCAAAAGGAGAAACAGAACTAACAGCAGAAGAAAGACTATTAAGAGCAATCTTTGGCGAAAAAGCAAGAGAAGTAAGAGACACTTCACTTAGAGTACCACATGGAGAACAAGGAACAATAGTAGATGTAAAAATATTTACAAGAGACAACTCAGACGAATTAGGACCAGGTGTAAACCAAATAATTAGATGTTACATAGCAACAAAAAGAAAAATATCAGTTGGAGACAAAATGGCAGGACGTCATGGTAACAAAGGTGTTATATCAAGAGTATTACCAGAAGAAGATATGCCATTTATGCCAGACGGTACACCAATTGACATACTATTAAACCCACTAGGTGTTCCATCTCGTATGAACTTAGGTCAAGTTCTAGAAGTACACTTAGGAGGAGCTGCCAAAGCATTAGGCTGGAAAATTGCTACACCAGTATTTGATGGAGCAACTCAAGATGATGTTCAAAGCTTACTTGCAGAAGCAGGAATGAGTGAAGACGGAAAAACAATTCTTTATGATGGTAGAACAGGAGACCCATTTGACAAACCAATAACAGTTGGAGTTATGTATATGTTAAAACTACACCACTTAGTAGACGACAAAATCCATGCTCGTTCAACAGGACCATATTCACTAGTAACACAACAACCACTAGGAGGAAAAGCACAATTTGGTGGTCAACGTTTTGGAGAAATGGAAGTTTGGGCATTAGAGGCATATGGTGCAGCATACACATTACAAGAAATGCTAACAGTAAAATCAGACGATATAGTAGGAAGAGTAAAAACATATGAAGCAATAGTAAAAGGAGAAAATGTACCAGAACCAGGAGTTCCAGAAAGCTTCAAAGTTCTTGTAAAAGAACTACAATCTCTTGGACTAGACGTTCGCCTATACTCAGAAGACAACCAAGAACTTGAACTAAAAGAAAACATAGAAGAAGGAATAGAATACGACCCTGAAAAAGACAAAAAAATCCTGTCAGAAGACCAAGTAATTATGGATGAAGACTTAGAAGGTTACAGCGAAGAAATTGAGGATGACATATTATTAGAAGATGAAACAAATACCATAGAAGAAGAAAATGACGAATTCTTTGAAGAGCTAGATGATGAGGGTGATGAGATGTTGTTTGATGGGGATCTTGCAGAGGATAACCTAGATAATAACGAGGATATTATTGAGTAAAAACGAATGAAAAGTGGCGTCTTGCGTTGTCAAGCGTCGAAAAAATCTTTTCGATATACAAACGTATTATCTCAAAGATTTTTTCTAGCTTTCCTAGCAATACACCACTTTTGCTTCGTTTTAGATTAGTGGAACGAAGTAATATACCTAATTTATTTCGTTTTAATAAAGAAGAAAGGGACGTAGAAATATGAAAAAATTTATAGAAAAAATAGATGAAAACAGTATTTATACAAAGGTGTATCATTTTATTAGAGAAGAATTTGCAGTAAATGAAGTGTTTGACAGAATGATAGCACGAGAAAGATATTATGCAAAACATCTAGAAGATAAAGAGACAATTAGGCAATTCGATACACATTATTATAGAGCAATAGAATCACTATTACAAGAAGGAAAAATCAGACGTTTTTCTCATACACGGAGGAAAGGAAAGCTATATTGTACAACAACTAGAAATAGAAGATAAGAATATAGAGGAAAAAGAAAATACTTTATAAAAATTTAACTAAATAAATTTCAAAAAGACAAAAAGCGACCATAGGGAATTGTTCGAGCAGTGGAAAGACTTTAAAATCTGTTTTGAAATAAACACCCAATATTAAAAGGGAGGAAAAAGAGTGGACGAATTAGATATTTTTAACAAATTAAAAATAGGAGTGGCATCAGACGAAAAAGTCAGAGAATGGTCAAAAGGAGAAGTAAAAAAGCCAGAAACAATCAACTACAGAACACTAAAACCAGAAAAAGATGGTTTATTCTGTGAAAGAATATTTGGACCAACAAAAGACTGGGAATGTCACTGTGGAAAATATAAGAGAGTAAGATACAAAGGTATCGTATGTGACAGATGTGGGGTAGAAGTAACAAAATCAAAAGTAAGACGTGAAAGAATGGGACATATTGAACTTGCAGCCCCAGTAGCACATATTTGGTACTTTAAAGGAATTCCAAGTAGAATTGCTTTAATACTTGATATCTCTCCAAGAAACTTAGAAAGAATAATATACTTTGCATCATATGTAGTAGTAGACAAAGGAACATCAGGACTAGAAAAATGCCAAGTATTAAATGAAAAAGAATACCATGAAGCAGAAGAAAGATTTGGAAAAGGTTCTTTCAAAGCAAGAATGGGAGCAGAAGCAATAAGAGAACTACTAGAACAAGTAGACTTAGAAAAACTATCTGCTGAAATTAAAAAAGAATTAGAACAAGCTAGTGAACAAAAAAGAGTAAAACTAGTAAAAAGACTAGACACAGTAGAATCATTTAGAATATCAGGAAATAAACCTGAATGGATGGTAATGAACGTTGTGCCAGTAATACCACCAGAATTAAGACCAATGGTACAATTAGACGGTGGAAGATTTGCAACATCAGACTTAAATGACTTATATAGAAGAGTAATAAACAGAAACAACAGATTAAAAAGATTATTAGAATTAGGAGCACCAGAAATAATTGTAAGAAACGAAAAAAGAATGTTACAAGAATCAGTAGATGCCCTAATAGACA
>CATLUC010000064.1:0-1985 GCA_950059165.1 uncultured Clostridium sp. | reverse complement strand
ATTGTAAGAAACGAAAAAAGAATGTTACAAGAATCAGTAGATGCCCTAATAGACAATGGAAGAAGAGGGAGACCAGTAACAGGAGCAGGAAACAGACCATTAAAATCTTTATCAGACATGTTAAAAGGAAAACAAGGACGTTTCCGTCAAAACCTACTTGGAAAACGTGTTGACTACTCAGGACGTTCAGTTATAGTAGTAGGACCAGAACTAAAAATCTACCAATGTGGACTTCCAAAAGAAATGGCAGTAGAACTATTTAAACCATTTGTAATGAGGGAATTAGTAGGTAGAGGAATAGCACAAAACATCAAAAACGCAAAAAGAATGGTAGAAAGACTAAGACCAGAAGTATGGGGAATATTAGAAGAAGTTATAAAAGACCACCCAGTAATGTTAAACCGTGCTCCGACACTACATAGACTAGGAATTCAGAGTTTTGAACCAGTATTAGTAGAAGGAAGAGCAATAAAACTTCACCCATTAGTATGTGAAGCCTTCAACGCTGACTTCGATGGTGACCAAATGGCTGTACATTTACCATTGTCACCAGAAGCACAAGCAGAATCAAGATACTTAATGTTATCTACAAACAATTTATTAAAACCACAAGATGGTAAGCCAGTTGCAACACCTAGACTTGACATGATTTTAGGAAGCTATTATCTAACAATGGTTATCGATGGCGAAAAAGGAGAAGGAAAATACTTCAAAGATCCAGATGAAGCTATAATGGCATACGAAAATCACGAAGTAGAAATACATGCAAAGATATATGTAAGAAAGACAACAGAAATTGATGGAGAAATAAAAACTCAAAAAATAGAAACAAGTGTAGGAAGAATAATATTCAACCAAGGAATTCCGCAAGACTTAGGATTCGTAGACAGAAAAGAAGATCCTTTCCAATATGAAATAAGTTTCCCAGTAATAAAAAAGACAATGGGACAAATAATAGAAAGAGTAATTAGAACTCATGGACTTACAGAATCAGCAGAAGTAATAGATTACATCAAAGCCTTAGGATATAAATATGCAACACTTGCTGGAATTACCTACTCAATGGATGACGTAAAAGTTCCACCAACAAAAAGTGAACTATTACAAGAAGCAGACAGTAAAGTACAAACTATAAGAAAACAATATGCAAGAGGTTTAATAACAGACGAAGAAAGATATAATGCAGTAATCAATGTATGGGAAGAAGCAACTAAACAAGTTAGTCATGCAATGGAAGAAAACTTTGATGACTTAAACCCAGTTTATATGATGGTTAAATCAGGAGCCAGAGGTAACATGAACCAATTAAGACAAATTGCAGGTATGCGTGGACTTATGGCTAGTACAACAGGTAAGGCAGTAGAAATACCAATTAAATCTTCTTTTGCTGAAGGATTAGATGCCTTAGAGTACTTTATATCAGCCCATGGAGCACGTAAAGGACTATCAGATACAGCTTTAAGAACAGCTGACTCAGGATATCTAACAAGAAGATTAGTTGATGTTTCACAAGATATTATAGTTAGAGAATATGACTGTGGAACAGAAGAAGGAATAATCGTTTATGATATAAAAGATGGAAACCAAGTAATAGAAAAAATGCAAGAAAGATTAGTAGGAAGATTTCCAGTACATGATGTGTTTGATCCAAAAACGAAGGAATTAATTGTTGATACAGAAACTATGATAACAGAAGATATGGCAGATAGAATAGTAGAAAGTGGAATTGAAAGACTAGAAGTACGTTCTGTACTTGGATGTCATTCAAAACATGGTGTATGTCAAAAATGTTATGGAATGGGATTAGCAAGAAGAGACCTAGTATCAATAGGTGAAGCAATTGGAATTATTGCAGCTCAATCAATAGGTGAGCCAGGTACCCAGCTTACAATGAGAACAATTCACTCTGGAGGTGTAGCAGGTGTAGCAGATATTACACAGGGTCTTCCAAGGGTTGAGGAATTGTTTGAAGCTAGAAAACCAAA
>CATLUC010000063.1:1300-9244 GCA_950059165.1 uncultured Clostridium sp. | reverse complement strand
AATCAAAAGTTAATTTTGAAATTTTTTTATGACATTTTCAAAAGTTATTGACATAGTTTAATATGAATTTGCATAAAAAATAAAATTTGTATGTATAAAATCTTGATTATGAATTGTAATAATTATATATTGTATTAAATAAATGAAAAAGTGTTACAATGTATTTCTATATTATATGTAGGAAGGTGAGCATGACTTTCATAATATAAAATTTGATTTTTTTGTAAAAAAAAGAAGGAAAAACTTTTTTTATGGAGAATAATATAAATGTACATAAAAGACAAGCAATATGTACAAAATAAAATTAAAACTTAAGGAAGGTAGGTGCATTTAGAATGCAAATCACAGATGTACGTTTAAGAAAAGTAAATTCAGAGAACAGAATGAAAGCTGTTGCTTCTGTAACATTCGATAACGAATTCGCAGTACACGACATTAAAGTTATCGAAAGCCAAAATGGATTATTCATAGCTATGCCAAGTAGAAAAACTCCAAACGGAGAATTCAAAGATATAGCTCATCCAATCAATGCTGAAACTAGAGAGAAAATTCAAAAAGCTATTTTAGAAGCTTATGAAGCTCCAGAAACAGAAACAGAGGAATCAGCAGAATAATTGATAGAGGTAAAAAACAAAAAGCACTTTGGGTGCTTTTTTGTATTATTGGAAGTTCTCCGAACTTCCAATAATACAAAACATTTCACTTAGAATTTGCTAAAGCAAATTTGGCGAGCGAACAAATAAGTAAATTATGTGCATAATAAACCGAAAATTTATTATTGACATTTATTAATCAATATAAAAATTATGAAAATGCTTGAAAAAAAGCTCAAAACAGGTTAAAATAAGTAGTAGTTTGAAATCAAAAGAAAGTGGGAAAAACAAAATGTATATCATAGTAGGTTTAGGAAACCCAGAGGAAGACTATGGGAGAACAAGGCACAATATGGGGTTTAATGTCATTAATAAAATTGCAAAACAATATGAAATAGAAGTAACAAAAAAGAAATTTCAAGGATTATATGGAACAGGAAATATAGAGGGAGAAAAAGTCATTTTATTAAAACCTCAAACGTTTATGAATCTAAGTGGCATAAGTATTCAAGAAATTCTTAAATTTTATAAATTAGGAGTTGAACAATTAATTGTTATATATGATGATATTGATGTAGAGCCAGGGATAATTAGATTAAGAAAGGCAGGAGGAGCAGGAACACATAATGGGATGAAATCTGTTGTACATGAGTTAAATACACAAAATTTTAAAAGAGTTAGAGTCGGAATAGGAATGCCAGAAAAAAAAGAAGATTTAATAGAATATGTAATAGGTGCTATTTCAGATGAAGATAAAGAAAAACTAGAAAAAGGTATAGAATTAGCCAAAGAAGCAGTAATAGAAATTGTAAAAAATGGTATAGATATAGCTATGAATAAATTTAATTGATTACTGATGTTATAAAAATAGTACAAAAGTAATAGAAAGGACTAAAAATGGTAGAAATAATAATACAAACTAACAAAAATGGTAAACAAATTGCATTAATTGAAAACGGAAAATTAATAGAATATTATGAAGAAGATAAAGAATTTAAAAGAAGGGAAGGAAATATATACATAGGTATTGTAAAAGATGTAATAGCTGGTATGCAATCAGCTTTTGTTGATATTGGGACAGAAAAAAATAGTTTTATTCATTTAAAAGATATTTTACCTAAAGTAGATGAAACAAAAGAAACAATAAAAGAAGATATTGAAATAAAAAAAGAAGTAAAGCCAAATCAAAAATTATTAGTACAAGTAAAAAAAGATAGCAATGAAAAAAAAGGAGCAAGAGTATCTACACATATTAATTTACCAAGTAAATATATAGCATTACTTCCTAATACAGATATTATTACAATTTCACAAAAAATCGAAGATGAAAAAGAGCAAAAAAGGTTAATAAAAATAGTAAAAGAGAATTTGAGTGAGGGAAATGGAGCAATTATTAGAACATCAGCACAAAACAAAGAAAAGGAAATTATTGAAGATATTAAAAAAGTGGAGAAGAAGTGGAATAATATTTTACAAACTAGTATTAGTTCAGAATTGAAAGAACCAAAACTGTTGTATAGAAGTGAAAATATAGTAGAAAAGATGTTAATAGATTTTACAGAAGATAATAATAATTTACAAATTACTGTAAATGATATTAAAACTTTAAAAGAACTAGAAGACTTTAAAAATGAGAATAAAGAATATAGTAATTTAAAAATAGAAATTAAAGAACAAGATATTAAATATTTATGAACTAGAAAAACAAATTGAAAAAATACAAAATAGAAAAATTTGGTTAAAATGTGGAGGTTTTATTACAATTGACAAAACAGAGGCATTAACAGCAATTGATGTAAATACCGGCAAATATACAGGAAACCAGAATTTAGAACAAACAGTTTATCGAGTAAATCAAGAAGCAACAATTGAAATCGTAAAACAGCTAAAATTAAGAGACATAGGTGGAATTATTATTATTGATTATATTGATATGAAAAATAAAGATAATAAAGATAAAATAGAAAGACTTTTAAAAGAGGAACTAAAAAAAGATAGAAGTAAAACTCAAGTAGAAGGATTTACAAAATTAGACTTAATGGAATTAACGAGAAAACATATTTGTAGCCATAAAGATTAAAAATCTTATATTTTAATACAAAGGTAAGTAAAAAGAGAGGTTTGTAATGAAAGTAGGGTTTGTGCATTTAGGATGTAGCAAAAATTTAATTGATACAGAAGCAACAATTGGAATATTTAAGAAAAATAAATTTGAGGTTGTAAATAATCAGACAAAGGCAGATATTATTGTTATAAATACCTGTGGATTTATTGATACTGCTAAAGAAGAAGCAATTAATACAATTTTAGAAATGGCAGAATATAAAAAAAGCAATTGCAAATATTTAATTGTTATGGGATGTTTAGTACAAAGATATTATGAAGAATTAATAAAAGCATTGCCAGAAGTTGATTTATTTATAAAAATAGAAGAATATGACAAATTGTGGGATAAAATAGAAAATCTAATTAAAGGAAAGTTACAAGAAAAAAGTATTACTAAACAAAGTAAAAAAATATTAGATATTCCTAAAATGCCAATGCTAACACAAGAGCAATTTTTAAACAGAACAATTACAACAGGTGAAAATTTTGCATATTTGAAAATTGGTGAAGGGTGTAGTAACAAATGTACATATTGTGCAATTCCTTACATTAGGGGTCCATTTGTAAGTAGAAAAAAAGAGGATATTATTGAAGAGGCTAAAAATCTAGCAAAACAGGGAATACAAGAATTAATAATAATTGCACAAGATACAACCAAATATGGAATTGATATATATGGAGAAAGTAAACTAGATGAACTATTAGAAGAAATAAGTAAAATACAAGGAATAAAATGGATACGTTTTTTATATAGCTATCCAGAGGGGATTACAGACCAATTAATTGAAGTTGTTGCAAACAATAAAAAAATTGCAAAATACTTTGACATACCAATTCAACATATTAATAATGAAATCTTGAAAAAAATGAATAGAAGGACATCAAAAAAACAAATAGAAAATTTAATCAATAAAATAAGAAAAAAAATTCCAGATGTTATTATACGTACTAGCTTAATTGTAGGTTTCCCAGGTGAAACAAAAGAACAATTTGAAGAATTATTAAAATTTGTAAAACAAACAAAATTTGATAAATTAGGAGCTTTTACATATTCAAAAGAAGATGGAACACCTGCAGCAAGGCTTACAAATCAAATTCATGGAAACACAAAAAAAGCAAGATATAATAAAATTATGCAATTACAAAAGGAAATATCAAAAAGGAATTTGGAGAGCAAAATTGATAAACAATATGAAGTTTTAGTAGAACACATATCATTTGATGGAAAATATTATATAGGAAGAACTATGCAAGATGCACCAGAAATAGATGGTTTGGTATATATTAAAAATGAAAATCAAAAAAATCTTATCGGAAAGTTTATTAAGTGCAAAGTGGCAAAGGTTAGTGGAGAGTATGATTTAATAGCAAATGAGGAAAAATAATCACAATTTGTAACCTGAGAAAGGAATGTTTTTAAAAATGGAGATATTGGGGAAAATACTAATACATGGTAAGGAGAGAGAAATTTTATTAAAAGAAGAAGATGGTTTTTATAAATATTATTTTTTAGACCTTATTGGTGTTTACACTCCAAAGATACCAGGACAAACCATTGTTTTTAGAGAAGATACAGTAGAAAATAGACAAAAAGACCAAATAAATGATAACGAAATAAAAATATCATCAGCAGAAAAACAGCAAATAGAACACTTTTTAGAAAAAATAAGAATAAATGAAGTTATAGAAAAAACAACATTAAAAAAAACAAATAAAAAGCAAGAAAGAAATAAACAAAAAAAAACAGAAATTATACCTAAATCAAAAATACCCCAAAAAGCAACAAATACAGTAAAAGACATCAATATTAAACAAGAAGTTGACATGGATACAAGAGTTACGGACATGAGTAATTTGCAACAAATTTTACAGAAAAATGATAAAATGCCTAAATTAGAGCATGGTGATGAACCATTAAAAATGGGAATAGTTGAATCAGATGAGTTAGATAATTTAAAAAATGAAAAAGGACAGAAAGAACAAGGACATACATCAAGATATGAAGCTGTAATGGTAACCAAAAAAGGGAAAGTAAAAGCTTTAGATTTAGAAAATGATACACAAGAAGGAACAAATCCATTAGAAAAAAATTATCAAATAAAGCAAAATGATATAGTTCAAAAAGGAGATGTATTAACTAGGCTAAAAGTAGGAGAAGGAACAATAGGAATCGAAAAGGGACAATATGGAGAAATAGAAGTTTATCATTCACCAAGAAAAACAATTGGTGGGAAAAATATTGAGGGGAATAAAAGTTTAGATAGACAATTAGAAACTTCTAATGCTAAAAATACCTTAGAGGGTACTGACATAGAAACATTAAAATTAGCACAAGAACATAATGATGGATATCGTTCTGTGGAAGAGGGATATCAGGAAATTGATGAGCATAAAGAAAAGTATAAAGACTGTGAACCAAAAGGGGCAGAAGATTTAGATGGTGATAGAAACACAGTAAGTCATGTTCATGAACATAATGAATTCCTAGAATTATCTACAGGAGAAAAGGTTACTTATAGTAGTTTAGCCAGCAAATGGGGATTTTATAAAGATGGAAAGCCAGATGAATATTTCATAAAAGAGAAAATTTCAAAAAAAGAAAATGAAAATAAAAGTATAGATGAGATAATAAAAGAATTGGATGAAGAATATGAAGACCCAAGAGCACCAGAAAGAGGAATTTAGTAAAGTTCTCTAAACTTCCTATTATAGCATCAATACATTATAACCAAATTTATTAAAGCAAATTTGGCAGGCAACTAAGAACTTCCCATAATATAAAAATTTCACAGAAGATTGTTTTGCAATTTTCTGTGAGTGAACAAAGATAGAGAATAAAATCTGAAATATGTTAATTAAGTCTCCTTTTGTTTTAAATTGGATTTACATGTACAACGGTTTTATAAATTTTATCTAAACCATTAATATTCTTTTCAAGATTATCAGCTAATTCGTGGCTTTCAAATGTAGACATATTGCCATCTAAGCAAATCGTTAAAAAAACTAAATATTTATCACCAACAGGGGTAGAAGTGATGTCTTCTACTTCTTTAATTTCTGAATATGCGTGAACAAGATCTAAAATTAGATCTTTTGTTTTATCATCTATACTAATATCCATTAAAACATTATAACTTTCCATGAAAATAGTAACACCAGTATAGCAAATCCAAATAGAAATACCAATACCAACAATACTATCAAACCAATATATATTTGCTAAAGTAAGTAAACAAGAAATTAAAGTAAAACTTGTAACAATGCAATCATTTTTATGGTCTTTCATATTGGCTTCTAGTAATATATTATAATGCCTTTGATAGGCTTTTTTTGTATATAGAAAAAGTCCTAATTTTGTAATAATAGTTATAACACATACAATTACTAAAAACCATGAAAACTGCAATTTGCTACCTGAAATTAAAGCAGCACCTGAATCATATAGTAGTTTAGATGAAACAAAAATCATGGATATACTAATAAACATAGAAAAAAGGTATTCAGCCTTTCCATGTCCTAGATTGTGATCTTCATCATTTGGAACACTTGCAATTTTATTACCAATAAAAGTCATTAAAGATGCAAAAATATCACCAGCACTATTAAAGCTGTCAGCTATCATAGCTTGACTATGACTTATAAAACCAACGATGGCTTTAATAATTAATAAAAATATATTCCCAATAATCCCATAAATTCCGGCTTTTTTAGTAATAACAAATTTATCTTCCATAAAAACTCAATCCTTTCTTGCCATGTCGTGTTGGGGACGTTTCTTTTGGGACATTTTTTTGTTGTATAGAAAAATCAACATATTTTAAGTGATATAGATTTAATAAAAGAGCAATCTTAGGTTACATAAAAATGTCTCAAAAGAAACGTCCCCAACACGACACCCAACACGACATCCAACACGATATTACATTCTTATGATTATAACACAAAAAATAGAAATAAAACAAGTTATTGCAAAAAAAATATAAGCATGTTATAATTTAAAAGTAATACAAAAGGAAAACAAAAGAGGTGTAATTGAAATGACAATATTGGTAGTCATATATTTATTAATATTTGCAATATTTGCTTTGGGGGCTTATGCTATATTACAAATAAAGCTATTTGGAATGAAAGTAAAAGATTTTTGGACATTTATTGAAGCAAACCAGATGTTAGATAAATTATATAAATTTGCAAGGCAATATGAAAATATGTCACCACAAGAACAATTAATATACTTATCTGAAGCAGAAAAGATATTTAATGCTTTTGATAATGTACCAGATGCATTATGGGAAGAAGAATATGATAAATACAGAACAGTTCTTACAAAATATAAGGATATAAAAATGATACGTTGGACAGAAGAAAATGCTAAATAAGGAGCAAAGGGAAGTGTATTCCAATTGCTCCTCAGTCATCAAAAATGATTTAAACTCTAATCATAATTAATGTTAAAAAAATATAAGCATAGCGAAAAGATTGTTTCATAAATAGTCGAGATTTAAATACATCAAATGTTTCAGACATGGCACAGTATTTGTCTACTAAAGTTAAGACAAATCCTTCTAATGATTTTGGTGGTTCAATTGTAACTGGCCACATATGTTTTATTATAATATCTTTTTCTTTTTCATTTAAATTGAATAGTTGGCAAGCATTTTCACAGGCTTTTTTTCCGTGTGTAAAAGCATGAAAACCTTTTCTGTCAGGTTGCCTAATACGCCAATCATATAAAAATAGGTCATGGAGCATTGCAGCACGTGTGGCAGATATATAGTCTAGATGGTATTTCTTACAAATAAGAAAACAGTAGTAGGCAGCAGTATAACAATGGTCAAAACAACTTGTTTCATAGTGTTGCCTAAAGTTTTTCATTTGTTGTACAGTTTCATTATTGATTAATTCTTCAACGATTTGTTGAAATTCTTTATCATTATTTGATAATTCAATATATTGTTTCATTTAGTATCCCTTCTTATTTTCATATGTACTTCAATTTTAATTATAGCATGAAAATAATATATATTGCAAATTTTACGAAGAATTTTAAGAATTATTTAATAAATATTCTAAAATTTGAATTGCATTTGTTGCTGCTCCTTTTCTTAAATTATCGGCAACAACCCACAAATTTAGACCATTTTCTATACTAAAATCCCTTCTTAATCTTCCAACAAAAACGTCATCATTTCCATTTGCTTTGCTAGCTAGTGGATAGAAATTTTTTTCTGGATTGTCAACAACA
>CATLUC010000063.1:0-1290 GCA_950059165.1 uncultured Clostridium sp. | reverse complement strand
TAAATATCAAAATCTTTTTCTAATTCAACATTTATAGATTCACCGGTGGCAGTTTGTAACTGGAACACGAACAGCTGTTGCAGTAATAGCAAGATTAGGTTTATGTAATATTTTTCTAGTTTCTTCAATCATTTTATACTCTTCTTTAGTATAGCCATTTTCTAAGAAAACGTCTATGTGGGGAATACAATTATTATAAATTGAATATGGAAATTTCTTTAAATTATCTCCATCTAATTTATTTTCTAAATCTTCTATTCCATACCTACCAGCACCTGATACTGCTTGATAAGTAGAATACACAATTCGCTTAATATTGTATTTTCTATCAATTACTTTTAATGGTAAAACAGCTTGAATAGTGGAACAATTAGGATTAGCAATAATTCCTTTGTTAGATAGTATGTCTTCTGGATTAACTTCTGGAACAACTAAAGGAACATTTTTATTCATTCTAAAATAACTACTATTATCAATTGCAATACAGCCTTTTGAAGCAGCAATTGGTGCATAGTTTTTTGAAACTGTGCCACCAGCACAAAAAATAGCATAATCAAAATGATTGTCAAAAGAATTTTCGTTTAGTTCACAAAGTATATAGTCTTGGTTTAAAAAACGGATTTTAGAGCCAGCAGATTTATTAGAAGAGAAAAGAGTATAAGAAATATGTGGAAAATTTTTTTCTTCTAATACTCGCAAAACTGTTCTTCCAACTAATCCACTTGCTCCAACAATGGCAACTTTATAATTATTTGACATATAAACAAACCTCCATATTTAACTTTTTATTATAATATGTATAAAAAAGAACATTGTTACTTGACAAATATACTAAAAGTTGTATAAAATAACCAAGAATTATAAATAATAAAATAGGGAGGAAGAGAAAAATGGAATTAAAAGGAAGTAAAACAGAACAAAATTTAATGGAGGCATTTGCAGGAGAATCACAAGCAAGAAACAAATACACATATTTTGCAAGTAAAGCAAAAAAAGATGGATATGAGCAAATAGCAGCAATATTCCAAGAAACAGCAGACAATGAAAAAGAGCATGCAAAAATATGGTTTAAATTACTACAAGGTGGAGAAATAAAAACAACAGCAGAAAACCTAAAAGCAGCAGCAGAAGGAGAAAACTATGAATGGACTGATATGTATGACAGAATGGCAAAAGAAGCAAAAGAAGAGGGATTTGACAAAATTGCATTTCTTTTTGAAGAAGTTGCAAAAATAGAAAAAGAGCATGAAGAAAGATATAAAAAATTATTAGAAAATGTAGAAGATGGTT
>CATLUC010000062.1 GCA_950059165.1 uncultured Clostridium sp. | reverse complement strand
TCTCCTGTTTTATAAATAATTCCATCTTGGTATGGATTAGGAACAAAAACAGAATTTGTTTTTTCTTGATTATTATAATAACCAGCTCCAACACCATCTCCACCTATACAAATTTCTCCAACTAAACCAATAGGTTGTAAGTGATTATTATCATTTATAATATAAATTTGTGTATTATTAATAGGTTTACCAATAGTAATAAAATCACTATTAGTGACATCTTTAAAAGTAGAGTAAACAGTTGTTTCTGTTGGTCCATATAAATCATAAATATTTGCATTAGTAAATTCTTGCAACTTATGTAACAATGTAATAGGAAGAGGTTCGCCACCTAAAATAAATTCTTTTATACTAGATAAAGATTTTAAATAAGCAGGGTTTGAGAACAATAACTCTATCCTAGATGGGGTTGTTAGAATTTTAGTAATTTTGTGTTTTTGAATTATATCACTTAATAATTTTGGACTTCTACTTTCTAATTCATCAGCAATTACAAGAGTTAATCCAGAAAGTAAAGTTGGGAATAGTTCAAAAACGAAAATGTCAAAACATACAGTAGTAACAGATAATACTTTATTATCTGTAATAGTATAATTTAAACGTTCTTGCATACTTTTTACAAAATTCAGAACATTATAGTGCATAATAGTAACAGCCTTTGGAATTCCTGTAGAACCAGAAGTATACATGATGTAGCAAAGTTTGTCTTTTGGAATAGAAAGGTTTAAGTTCTCTATTTTTCTATCAAAAGAAAGATTTTCATAATATATGCAGCTATTTTTGTAATTTATTTTTTTGTGAAACTCTTGGTTTGTAATTAGCATTTTAGTATTGCTATTTTCTAGCATAAATTCAATTCGTTCAATAGGATATTCAGGGTCAATTGGCATATAAGTATGACCAGATTTTAGTATTGCTAAAATAGTTACAATCATTTGGGCAGAACGTTTTAAAGAAAAAGCAATAATATTGGTTGAAACTTTTTGGTCTAAAATAGTTTTAGCAAGAAAGTTTGATTTTTCATTTAATTCTTTGTATGTGTAAGACGTATTTTTATCAACAACAGCAATATTTTCTGGATACTTATTAGCTATTTTTTCAAATTCTTTTACAATATTAGAATTTTTATTATATTTTACTTTAGTATCATTAAAAGTTTTTAGTAATAATTTTTTTTCAGCAGAAGATATAATCTCTAAATCATTTACAATTATATCAGGTTGTTTTAAAACTTGTTCAATTAAACCTAAAATTCGTTTATGTAATAAGCAAATATCTTCTTTAGAAAAAATATCTGTTAAAAAGTCATAATGTATAGATAATTTATTTTTTTCTTCTGCAATATCTTTGATATGAATTTGTAAAGATTCAGCTTGTGAGCGATTTGATAACCACTTACAAAAAGATGGTATAGTTGCATTTTGGTAAGAAAATATAATATCATATAAATTATCAGAAAAATCATGAGTTTTTCTAACATAATTTAAAATTTCGTGATATGGAAAACGAATGTGACGATACATTTGTTTTTGTTTATTAGCCATAAAATGGCAAAATTCTAGAAAAGAACTAGATTTTTCTAAATTTACAAGAAAAGGCATGATAGAAACAAACATACCAGTCATATTTTTTTCTTTAAAATTAGCTCTATTTAATACAGGATTTCCTATAATAAAATTATCGCAATTAAAAATATTTCTAAAATAAATGCTAAAAATGCTAAGTAAAAAAATATACTCAGAAATGCCATTATTTTTACAAAAATCATCAATTTGATTAACTAAAGATTTATCAAAAGTATATATAATCCTATCAGCTTGAATTGATACTTTTGTGTTGTTTTTAAAAGAAACCACATTTGGTAAGTTCTTGAATTGTTCTTGCCAAAATAATTGGTCTTTTTCAAATTTATTGCTTGTCATATAATCATTTTGAGACTTGATAAAATCCCCATAAGAAGGATTTGGTGTAAGGTCAATTTCTTTTTGTGAAATAATATCTGTATAATTTTTGTAAATGTCATCTAATACTAGACTCATTGTCCATGCATCAGCAATTAAATGATGTGCAGTTATAAATAAAATGCCAAAATCATTTGGAAGTCTAACAAATTTTACTGAAAATAGAAAATTATCTAAAACATTAACGTGTTTCATAGGAAATGAATTCTCAAATTCTAATAATTGTGTTTCATCTTTTAAGTCTATTATTTCAACATTTTCATATACAAAATCATCAAAATATTGTTTAGGCGTAGTGTCTTGCAAAACAATTTTAGTTTTAAAAGAATCATTTTTCATAACAAAATAATTAAAAGCTTTTTCTAATGCTTTGAAATCGGTATTTTTACCAAATGTTATAGTTCCAACAATATTATTAATATTGGTATTATCATAAAATTGCTCTGTCATCCAAATTGATTTTTGTGGATTAGTTAGTTCATACATTTCTTTTTCCATTTTCTCACCTTTTATCTTTCATTTAGTCAAATTATATAGTTTTTTAGCTAAAAAAGTCAATACCTTTAGGCACAATTTTGGGCACATTTGGGACAGGTACCAAGTGACCCTTTTGGGCACAAGTGGGACAGGCACCGAGTGACCCATTTTGGACACTTTAGGGATCAGCACTGAATGGTCAAAACATGTATTATATAGTTATTTCAAGAATAAACAATCCAAGTACTGAATTACCAAAAAATTATTAGATAACCTGTCCCACTTATGCCCAAAAGGGTCACTTGGTGCCTGTCCCGAATGTGCCCAAATTTAATATTTTAAGTTTAAAAAATCAAAATTTGGAAAAACTAAATTTAGAGGTGGAAACAATTGAGAAGAAAAAAGAAAACAAACAGTAGAAAAAAAGTAATTTTAACCACAATTCCAATATTAATTGTGTGGGTTTTAGCATTTTACTTATACACTACATACCAAAACATAGAAATAAAGCCATCAAATTATGAAGCAACCAAAACACAATCCACAATTGAGGAACAAACTGTGGAAGAAGCCAAGGAAGATAGCAAAGTTGTGGCAGATATTATTGAAGAAACAACAAGAAAAGTAGTGGGAATTTCAAAACTAAAAAATGCTGGAAATAGTATTTTGTCAAAAAGTACAGAAAGCGAATTAGGCTTAGGAACTGGTATGATAGTAACAGAAGATGGATATATTTTAAGCAATGAACATGTAACAGGTGCAAAACACAGCAAATGTTATATTACATTAGAAAATGGAACAAATTATGATGGAACTGTTGTGTGGAGTGATTCAGACTTAGACTTATCAATTACAAAAATAAATGCTAAAAATTTAGAATATGTAACTTTAGGGGACTCTAGCAAAATTCGTGTTGGAGAAACAGTATATGCAATTCGGAAACCCAATTGGTTTTGAATTTAGAAGAACAGTAACATCAGGAATTATAAGTGCAAAAAACAGAAGCATAAAAATCGAAGAAGAGGAAAAATCATCATATATGACAGACCTAATCCAAACAGATGCAACAATAAATCCAGGAAACAGTGGTGGTCCACTAATTTATCCAAATGGAGAAGTATTAGGAATAAACACGGTAAAAATTTCGTCAGCAGAGGGGATAGGTTTTGCAGTTCCAATAAATATTATAAAACCAATAATAGAAAGCTTCCAAAACACGGGGAACTTTGAAGAAGCAAGTATTGGAATATATGCTTATGACAAAGAAGTTATACCATACTTAAGTGCAACTTCAAATTATAATATCAAATTTGAAAAAGGTATATATGTAGCACAAATTACAAAAAATGGTCCAGCAGAAAAAACCGACCTAAAAGAAAAAGATATTATAACAAGTATTGACAATGTAACATTAAACACAATGAATGACTTAAGACAATATATCTATACTAAGAAACCAAATGATGAAGTGACTCTGCAAGTAACAAGAGGCAAAATAAACAAAGAAATAAAAATCACATTAGGCAAAAAATAGGATTTAGGGGATTTAGGTAGGATTTAGGGACGGCCCCAAAATCCTATTGTTTTCCTTTTAATCTAAGTGCTCAAATAGGATTTTGAGGCTGTCCCTAAATCCTATAGTTTTCCTTTTAATCTAAGTGCTCAAATAGGATTTTGATGCTGTACCTAAATCCTATTGTTTTCTTTTTAATCTAAGTGTTCAAATAGGATTTTGAGGCCGTCCCCAAATCCTACCCAAATTCTATCATTCCATTAAGCTATTTTCCATAAAATCAAATTTTCTTTCATAATCTTTAGTTTCTTCATTAGCTTTATAAACTTCACTACGATTTTTCTTCAAAAACTCAATAATTTGATAAACATCAATCCAAATTTCATTAGGACTGTCTACTTGAGACTCATCAAAAATTAGTTGCATTCCAAAATGCAAATGAGGAACATTAATATTATTTACATTTTCTTTTGTACTATATCCAGTCATACCAAGATAACCAATAACATCACCAGCTTTTACAACCATGCCTTGTTCTAGGTTTTGAGCATAAGGATGATTTTTTCTTAAATGTGCATAGTAATAATAACGTTTACCATCAAAACTACGAATACCAACACGCCAACCACCATATTGGTTCCAACCCAAATTTTCAACAACACCTGATTCAACAGCAATAATAGGTGTGCCAATACTACCCATTAAGTCATTTCCTAAATGTGTCCTTTTAAAACCATATGACCTAGCATTTCCAAAATCGTCGTAATGGCTAAAGTTATAGTTTTTTGCAATTGGAAGAAAAGCTTTTAGACCATATTTTTCTTGATAAGATTTTGTGCCATCTTCATTTGGGACTTCAATAGAATAATTGCCAATAAAACCACCTAAAACTGCTGAATAACTCTCGAAATAATAATCATAAAACTTCATGTCTCCGTGTTAAATCATTGATGGTATGTCCATTTTTTAATTCTTCTACTAAAGAATTTAGATGATTGGCTTTAAAATTTTTAAAATTGCCTCCATTTTTACAAGCTAGATAAGCCAAAAGTTCAATCCAATTATAAGTAACTTCTTCATTTTTGGTATGGGAATTAATATCTAATTTGGCAGTTAAACTAAGTGCTTCAGAAGATACATTAAAATCTACCCATTTGATAAAATTCTTTTTATCTTCTTGTTTTTCTTCATTTATGTTTGATGCAAAAGAATAAAAAATGAGAATGCTAGATAAAAGAAGCACAGTCGCCAGTGAAAATATAATTATTTTTTTACTGATTTTGATTGATTTTATTAGCAAAGCAATACACCTCTGTAAATTATATGAGATGTATGAAAAAATATAATAAGTTTTTTATATATTATTATAATTATTGTATATTCAAAAATAAATTTAATATGCACTCCAAAATGCTAGTAAAAAAGTTTACATATGTGTATAATAATGTTAAAAAAAGAATAACTAATGAAAAAATGGTCAATAATTTAGAAAGTGAGAGGGGTTCAAAAGATGAAGCAAAAAAGAGAAAAAGGAATTACATTAATAGCACTTGTAATTACAATAATAGTGCTACTAATACTTGCAGGAATAACAATTGCAATGCTAATAGGAGATTTTAACAAAAGCACAAAAAGCAGCAACTAAATATAATAAAGCAACTGATGAAGAAATGGAAATATTGGATAAGTATGCAAATAACGATATGGAAAATAACGAAGAAATCCATGGGATATGGAGAATATCTAAAAATACAAAAAATTATGCTCCTAATAAATTGACTTTGAATATAAAGTCTATTTATCATGATGATAATATATTAACTCTTAATGAATACAAAGAAGAATACTTCATGAAAAAGATGAATGAAATGATAGGTTCTTTGCCACCAGTACCTGGAGCGACAATGCCTGAGATGAATTTTTATGGAATGCTTATGATGATGATATCAATGACAATGCCTGATTTGGATATAGAACTAATGCAAGAGTTTTTTATAGAGTTCGGAATAACAGAAGAAGAGGAACTATATTCTATAGACAAAGAAACTTTTAATAAGTTTTTAAAAAAATTTAATTTAGGAACAAAAGAGGAAATGCTTTATGAATCTTATAATCTTACAGGAAGTTATAAAAATGATTATATAAGTTTAAATGATTATGCTAATTTTTTTCTAAAAATGGCAGGATATACTGATGAAAACATATTAGAAATAGAAAGAGAGTATGAACAATATGTACAAAATTATGAAACTAATATAAATATTCCAGAAGAAATAAAAAATGAAAGATACGTTATCACATATATGGATGGAACTACAGAAGAAATAGTAGGAAGTGAATTATGCAGATATGAAAAAAATTGTGATATTAGTGAAAATGGCAAACAAATAATCAATATAGAAGAAACAAATGAAAATCAACAAATAGAAATAGAAGTGAAAAACATTATAAAAACATCAGTGGATGATGCTTATATATATATTCCATATAGTAAAGGATATGCAATTATTGCAAAAGACAAAACATTAACATCATATACAAAAGAGCCTAAAATGACAATTGATAATATACCAGTAAATATCATGAGAAGTATGTTTAAAGACTGTGAAGTTGCAACAACAATCAATTTAGGAAATATAGACACAAGTAAAGTAATAAATATGTCAAGTATGTTCAGTGGTTGTAAAGCCGTAGAAAAAATAAACTTAGAAAAAATTAATACAAGCAATGTAAAATATATGAATAATATGTTTTTGAATTGCAATGCACTAATCAATTTAGATGTAAGTAATTTTAAAACAGAAAATGTAAAGGATATGGGACAGATGTTTAACAATTGTAATGCACTAGTCAATTTAGATATAAGCAATTTCGATACAAGAAATGTAACAACAATGTATAGAATGTTTAACAGTTGTAATGCACTAGTTAATTTAGATGTAAGCAACTTTAATACGAGAAACGTAACAGATATGAGTTATATGTTTAGAGACTGTTATGCACTAAAACAACTAGATGTAAGTGGATTTGTAACTGATAATGTAACAGATATGCAATATATGTTTACAGGACTTTTTGAAGTTGAAAGTCTAGATGTAAGTAATTTCAATACAAGTAAAGTAATAAAAATGAATTCAATGTTTTGTAATTGTAGAGCAATAACAAGTTTAAATCTAGAAAAATTTGATACAAGCAATGTTTCTGATATGAAATGGATATTTTGGCATTGTTGGAATTTACAAGAATTAGATTTAAGAAGTTTTAATACAAATAAAGTTACCGATTTTAGCCAAATGTTTTTTAATTGTACTTCTTTAAATAGTATTGCAGTAGGAAATGGCTGGGTAATACAAGAAGGTGCCAACACAACAGATATGTTTAAAAATTGCAAAGTCGATAAAGTAGATTAAATAAGGTGGATTAATAATGGATAAAAAAAAGAAAAATATTTTAATAGTAATTTCTATATTTATATTAATATTGATGGCAATATTGATTATAAAAAATAAAGAAAAAGATGACAAAAATGAAAAAGAGACAATAAAACAAGAACAACAGTTAGACTTAAAGGTTGAAGCAGATGGTAAAGTAAATGAGGAATTTATAAATGGAATTTATAATTCTTTACAAAATACAACAAAACAATAATCAACTTTGATACTGTTAAACTTATGCCCAAAACATCCTTTGTGAATTTTTAGTAAATTTTATTGATTTTTAAAAACATATTTGCTATACTAGTAGCATGAAAATTTAGGAGTGAATAATTTTGGGAAATAAACAAACAAATAATAAAAATACTAAAAGTAGCAAAAACAAAAAGAAAAAAAAGAAAATATGGAAAAAAATACTACTTATATTTTTACTAATTTTATTAATAGCAGGAGGAGTATTTTCTTATAGAGTATACAAAAATGGTGGTGGGATGTCAGGAATGCTTGCCACAATGGTAGGGCATGATGAAAACACAAGGAAAAATCTAGGTGAATTTAGAACACTTATTTTAGGAATCAGTACAGACCAAGAAAATGTAGATTTAACAGATACAATAATGGTAGCTTCATATAATCCAAACACACAAAAAGCAACCCTACTATCAATTCCAAGGGACACATACACAGGTAAAAATCCAGCTAAAGCAACTGCATATGAAAAAATAAACTCATTATATAATAGAAAACACAGGCCAGACGAAACCTTAGCAGCTGTAAACGAAATTACAGGGTTAAACATTCAATATTATGTAGTTGTAAAAACAGAAGCATTAATTAAATTGGTTGATGTTATTGGTGGAGTGGATTTTTATGTTCCAAAAGATATGAATTATGATGATGTCACACAAGACTTGCATATTCATTTAAAAGAAGGACAGCAAAAACTAAATGGAGATAAAGCAGAACAAGTATTAAGATATAGACATGATAATTGGGATCCAGTAACAAAAACATATCCAACATATTCAGCAGAATATGGAGATAATGACATTGGAAGAATGAGAACACAAAGAGAATTTATTATGCAAGTAATTAAACAAACTGCAAAACCAGAAAACATATTTAAAATTGGGCAAATTTTGGAGGTAGCAGAAGAATATGTTATAACAAATATAGACTTTGATGTAGCAAAAGACTATGTACCTTATGCAGTAGAATTTGATACAAGCAATCTACTAACAGATGCACTTCCAGGAACTGTACCAGACTTAAACAAAACAAACAATGTAAGTATATTTGTTCATGATAAAGCTAAAACCAAAGAATTAGTGCAAGAATTATTCTTTAATAGAGATATGGAAGATACTAATGATAATGGAGAAGAAGCTAATACAGATACTACAACAACTACAGATGTTTCTAAAAAAGACATTACAATAGAAGTATTAAATGGAAGTGGAGATAGTAGCAATTTACAAGAAGTAGTTAATCAACTAAAAGGAGCTGGATATGAAGTTACTAGAACAGGTAGCACAAACACGACTTCTAAAACTACAATTATAAATAAGAAAAATGTAAAAGAAACATATCTAAAAAATATGAAAGATGTAATTCGGAACAGGAAGCATAGAAAATAGCGAATCAAGCTCAAGCAAAGTAGATGTAACAATTATAATTGGAAAAGATTATTAATAACAAATCGGAAAGCCATAATATTTGCATGACTTTAACCTTTCTCTTTGGCTTTCCATCAAAAGAGGCATGATTTAAATTTTATAACTTTTAGATTATTTTCATGCCTCATATTATTCAAATTACTATTATCTTAAATTTTTCTTTGAAAAAACTTTTCTAATGGCTCAATGCTTAAAATTCTTATTGAGCCCGGTAGAAACTATTTTTTAATATCTTCTTTTATTACAATTAAATTATTCATAATTTTCATTGCAACAGTAGGCAAAACAACATCATTTAAACCATTTGC
>CATLUC010000061.1:7101-9600 GCA_950059165.1 uncultured Clostridium sp. | reverse complement strand
CTCCTACTCTTTTGTTTAGTTCTTTTAGCTCTTCTTTCACTTCTTTCATGTCAGTTTTTAGCTCTTTTACATCCTCAAAAAAAGGTTGCATATTATTCCATAGTTCCTCAATTGTCATTTTGCCATCTCCTTTCCTTATAAATTTAATTCACCTAATATATATCATAATTAAATTTATTTGGCAATATTTTTTGAGGAAATTTTATAAAATTTTACTTATAATTAAATTCGTTCTTATTTTACATTTTTTCTGGCATTTCTATTCCAAGTAATTTAGCACCTGTTTTTAAAACCTTACTAACTCCATATGTCAAGTATACTCTAGCATTTTGTAATTCTCTATCTTCAGTTATTATTTTATTTTCATTATAAAAACTACTATAAGCTTTTGCCAAATCAATTAAATATCTTGCTAAAATAGATGGTTCTTCCTTATTTGTTACTTGTATTAGTGTGTCTTCAAATTCATAAATCAATTTGAAGATTGCAATTGCATACTCATCTAATAATTTTTCTTTATTAATCTCATCTATTTTTGGCAAATATCCTGCCTTTTCTAATACACTTTTTGTACGTACATAAGTATATTGAACATATGGTCCTGTTTCTCCTTGAAAGTTTAAAATTTGGTTCCAGTCAAATATTTCGTCTTTTACCCTGCTATTTGCTAAGTCATTAAATATAACTGCTCCAATTCCTACTTTTTTTGCCACTTCTTCTTTATTTTCTAACTGTGGATTTTTTTCCTCTATAATATCTCCTGCTCTTTTAATTGCTTCATTTAAAAGTTCCTCTAGTTTAATTATATTTCCTTCTCTTGTTGACATTTTACCAGTTGGTAATAGTACCATTCCAAAAGGTATATGTTTTAAGCCTTTTATGTATTTTTCATCTATTCCTAATAGTTTTGCAACTTCAAATACTTGTTTAAAATGCAAAACCTGCTCATAAGATGTTACATATAATGCTTTTTCAAAATCATATGTTCTTGACCTATATAAAATTGCTGCTAAATCCCTTGTTGCATATGTTGATGAACCATTTGATTTTTCTATAATACATGGTGTATTTATTCCTTGTTCTTCTAAATCAATTATTCTTGCTCCTTGTGATTCTATTAGCTTTCCTGACTTCTCTAGTATTTCTAATACCTCTCCCATTTTATCTGAATAAAATGATTCTCCATTCCAAGAGTCAAATTTGCTACCTAATAAATCATATACTTTTTGAAATTCTTTTAAACTTAGGTTTTTAAACTTTTCCCATATTTGCCTGCAATAGCTGTCTCCTTCTTCTAATTTTTTAAAGTTATCTCTACAAGCATTTAATATATTTTCATCTTCTTTACAGGCTTGGTTAATTCTAATATAAATTTTAGTTAATTCATTTATTGGTTCTTTTTCAATATCATATTCATTACCCCAAAGTTTATACCCTTCAATTAATTTCCCAAATTGTGTTCCATAATCCCCTAGATAGTTTATTCCTGTTATGTTATATCCTAAATATTTATAAATATTGTATAAAGCCCCTCCTATTACAGTTGAACGTAAATGACCTATATGGAAAGGCTTTGCTATATTGGGTGCTGAATAGTCAATAATAATATTTCTTCCCTCTCCTATTTTTTGTTTTGTATTTTCCACTTTTTGTTCTATATTGTTTAAAACTTCTTCTACTAATAGCTCCTGATTAACATAGAAATTTAGATAACCACCGAATAACTTCCATTTTTTCAATAGTTTCTTTTTTTACTTCTATTTTTTCTTTTATTTCATTTGCTATTTGTGGTGGAGCTTTTTTTAATTCCTTTGCAAGACGAAAACAAGGAAACGCATAGTCTCCATTTTTCACATTTTTTGGTTTTTCTATATATGTTTCTAGTTCATTTGTATCTAAATTGATAACTGTACCTATCATATTTGCTATTTTCTCTTTAAAATTAATCATGTTTCCTCCCTTTTTGAGACATTTAAGACCTGTCCTAAGTAGTCTCATTTTATAACATTTCCCTTGCAAATTCTAGTAAATCCTCTAAATGATTTTCTATAACATCTTGCAAAATTGTTTCATCTATTTGTTTATATTCGTGAACAGCAATATTTCTAAATCCAATCATTGCTTTCATCTTTTTACACATTTCTTCTGATATAAGATTGTTTTTTGCAAGTATCTCAAATGCATCCTTTTTTGTTTGTGGAATTCCAAATTTTTTATTAGAAATAACATACATTGCAATATCTGTTACAGTTTCACAGGCTCTTTGTAAGTTTAATACAATTCCGTCCATTTTTCTATAATCTTGCAAATTTTCTAGATTGTTTTCATATTCTTCATTTATTCTATTTATGCACCTTTGTATTGTATCAAATTTATTTATGATAACGGCTTTATTTTCCATTATAGTTTTGGTCTCCTTTCTTCATTGCTTCTATAATTATTTGTCTACTTTCATTTAACTCTAAATATTCTCTATACATATCTAATTTATAAAATTCG
>CATLUC010000061.1:5905-7091 GCA_950059165.1 uncultured Clostridium sp. | reverse complement strand
TAAGTTCATCTTCACAATAAATTGTTTCTCCACTAATAAGGATTTCATATCTAAAGCCATCTCCTATTGTATCTAAGTTTATTAAATCAACTTCTATTTTTATTTCATCTTCTATATCTTGAGCTAGATAAAATATTTCTTTTTTACTTACTTCTCTTTTAGGTTTTATGGCAATATCTATATCACTTTCTTGATTTTGCGTTCCTCGTACATAGCTACCAAATAGTACTATTGCCTCACATTCTATTTTTTCTAATATTATTTTTTTTATAGTTTCTAATTTTTCTTTCACAAAAACCTCCATTTAAATAATTATAATTATTTAAAGTTTATATGCGAGACATTTTAGCACTGTCCCTATTGTCTCATTTCAATATAATGCCACGAATCCATACACATATCTTCCAATGTTTTAGTTGCTTCCCAACCTAATTCTTCCTTTGCTTTTTTAGGGTCTGCATAACAAGTTGCAATATCTCCTGCTCTTCTTGGAACAATTTTATATGGAACTTTTCTTCCTGTTGTTTTTTCAAATGCCTTTACCATATCTAATACACTATATCCTGTTCCTGTTCCTAAATTATAAATATACAAACCTTTTTGTTCTTTTTCTATTTTATCTAATGCTTTTAAATGACCTTTAGCTAAGTCTACTACATGTATATAATCTCTTACACCTGTTCCATCTGGTGTATCATAATCATCTCCATATACAGATAATTCTTTTAATTCTTCACTTGCAACTCTTGCTACATAAGGCATCAAATTATTAGGAATTCCTTGTGGTTCTTCTCCAATTAGACCACTTTTATGAGCTCCAACAGGATTAAAATACCTTAAAATACATATATCCCAATTATTATCTGATATATATATATCTTTTAAAATTTGCTCGATAAATAATTTTGTAGTTCCATATGGATTTGTAGTTCCTCCTGTTCTACAATCTTCTGTTAAAGGTATTTTTTCTGGTTCTCCATAAACTGTTGCAGAAGAACTAAAAATAAACTTTTTACAATTGTATTTTCTCATAGTATCTAACAATACTAAAGCTCCTGAAATATTATTTGTATAATATTCAATTGGCTTTTGTACAGATTCCCCTACTGCTTTAAAACCTGCAAAATTAATAACTGCATCTATATCATTTTCTTCAAAAACTTTCTCTAATTCTACTTTATCCATG
>CATLUC010000061.1:0-5895 GCA_950059165.1 uncultured Clostridium sp. | reverse complement strand
TACTTTTGGACTACTATTAGAAAAATTATCTACAATTATAATTTCTTTCCCCTCTTCTAATAATTCAATAGCAGTGTGACTGCCTATATAACCTGCTCCACCTGGTAATAAAATTGCCATATTAAACACCTCTCATATAAAACTTTTCTTAATTATAATCTTAGTATTTGCAAAAGTCAATTGGTTTTATTCTATTTTTGTGATATAATGTGTATGTCGTGTTGGGGACGTTTCTTTTGGGACATTTTTATGTAACCCAAGATTGTTCTTTTATTAAATCCGCTCTGGTTGCTTATGCGTCATTTAAAATAATATATAACAATAGCAATGGTTACATAAAAATGTCCCAAAAGAAACGTCCCCAACACGACAAAAGAGGAGGTTATTATGTTAGAGTTACTTTCACCTGTTGGTGATTTTGAATGTTTAAAAGCTGCTGTACAAAATGGGGCTGATAGTGTTTATTTTGGCTCTGATACTTATAGTGCAAGGGCTTTTGCTAAAAATTTTAATGAAGAGAATTTAAAAGAGGCTATTTATTATGCTAAAATTCGTGGTGTGAAAACTTATCTAACTTTAAATACCTTAATTAAAAATGAAGAATTAGATGATGCTATTAATTTAGCTAAAACTGCTTATAAAAATGGTATTGATGCTATTATTGTTCAAGATTTAGGACTTGCTACTTTACTAATTAAACTTTTCCCTGATTTGCCAATTCATGCTAGTACTCAAATGACTGTACATAATTTGAATGGTGCTATTAAGTTGCAAGAACTTGGTTTTAAAAGGGTTGTTCTTGCAAGAGAATTGTCTATTAATGAGATTGATTATATTAGTAAAAATGTTGATATTGAAATTGAATGTTTTGCACATGGTGCTTTATGTATTTCTTATTCTGGGCAATGCTTATTTTCTAGCTTGCTTCGGTGGTCGTTCTGGTAATCGTGGAAAGTGTGCTCAACCTTGCAGGCTTCCTTTTGAATTATTAGAAAATGATAAAAAAATAGATTGTGGACATTTACTTAGTACTCGTGATTTATGTAGTTTGGATTATATTCCATCTTTTATTAAGTCTGGTGTTAAGTGTTTGAAAATTGAGGGTAGAATGAAATCACCTGAGTATGTAGCAACTGTTACAAGAATTTATCACAAGTATATTAATCTAGCTTCTAATGTTAATAATGATTATGTAGTTGATAAGGCAGACAAAAAGGATTTGATGCAAGTGTTTAATCGTGGTATGTCTTCTCTTGGTCATTTAGATATTGAACCTAATAAGAATTTAGTATTTAAAGATAAACCTAATAATATGGGCTTATTACTTGGAAAGGTCCAAAATTATAATAAAAATAAAGGCTTGATAACAGTTAAATTGAAAGAACCTATTCAAATTGGAGATACTATTTCATTAGAAAATGAAACTGGAAGTTATACAATTTCAGAATTAATGGAAAATGGAAAAAATATAACAGATACTAAAATTGGACAAACTGTTACTATTGGTAGAATGAAAGGTAATATATCTTGTAATGACAATATCTATAAAATGTCTTCTAAAGCTCTGTCAAGCTTTGCAAAACAAAGCTATTCACATGAAAATAGAAAAATTGCTTTAAATTGTAAAGTAACTATAAAAAAAGAAGTTCCAATTTCTATTGATATAACTCCTGCTAATTCTATTGATTTCTATAAAGACTTAATTGTACATTATGAAACAAATGAATTCCCACAAGAGGCTAAAAATAAGCCTTTAGAAAAGCAAACTGTTATAGAAAAAATTTCCAAAACATCTTCTACTACTTATCAATTCAAAAATATTCAAGTTGTTTTAGATGATAATTTATTTGTTAATTTAAGTACATTAAATGAATTAAGAAGAATTGCTTTAGAACAAGTTCAAAATTATGCTATTAACAAATGTTTAAGAAATTATACTAATAAAGAAAATCCAAAAAATATTGTGTGTCCTAAGCAAAATGTTGAAACTACGCAATTACCTAAAATATCTGTTTTACTAAATAACTTGAACGCTAACTTTGATTATACTGCACTAACTAACAAGATACATAGCATTTACATTCCTCTAAAATTTTTTACTAGTAAAAAATACGAAAATATTTTAAAAGTTTTAAGCAAAAATTTTAACACTTATATATATATGCCAACTATCATAAAAGGAAATTACAAAAATTTATTTTATACATATGCTGAAAGCTCCATTAAAAAATATGATATTAAAGGATTTGTCATTTCAAATATTTGTAATATCAAACTTTTAAATGAATTATTTACAGATTTAGATAAATATTTCAAAATAGTTGCAAATTACACTTTTAATGTATTTAATGAACATACTATATTAGAATTGAAAAAACTTGGGATTAGTCGTTTCACAATGCCACCTGAATTAGACAAAAAAGGAATACAAAATTTGTGTAATTATAATTATTTAGAAAAAGAATTAATTGTGTATGGCAGAACTCCTTTAATTAATATGAATTATTGCTTACTTCGGAGAAACAGATAAATGCTATCCAAACTGTATGGCACGTTGCCAAAGTGAAAATTCTTATTATTTAAAAGATAGATTAAACATGTTGTTCCCTATTCTTCCAGATAATATTCAAACTGTAACCACTTTATTTAATAGCAAAATAACATCTATCTCTTATCAAGATTTTGATATTAATTTTGCTAGAATTGACATTTTAGATGAAGATATTTCTCAAATTAACAACATTGTAGAAACAGTACAATCTGGCAATCGATTAGAGGGAAAAGATTACACAAATGGAAATTTAAATCGCGAAATATAATGTCACGTTGGGTGTCGGGTGTCGCGTTGGGGACGTTTCTTTTGAGACATTTTTATGTTAATTTGATTTGTTTTATTATTATTATATATTAATTTTAAATAATGAGTAAATAACTAAACGAACGAAGTGAGTGCAATTGGAGCAAGCTACCAAAGAAAAAATTGTTTTTAATTTTAAAATTAATACTACATTTATTACAATTTTTTCTTTTCAGTGGTTGCGACACACAAGTTATTTAAAATTAATATATAATAATAGATTTAGTAAAAAAGCAACTTTAGGTTACATAAAAATGTCTCAAAAGAAACGTCCCCAACACGACATCCGACATCCAACGCAACACGACAAGAAAGGATTTTACTATGTATACTTATTTAGAAAAATTAGAATTTTATAAGATATTAGATTCATTAAGTAATTTTTGTATTACTTATAAGGGGAAGGAATTATCTCTTAATTTACTTCCCAAAGATAATGAAACTAAGGTTAAAGAATCTTTAAGTGAAACTGAAGAGTCTGTCAATTTAATGTACAGAAATGGTACTCCTTGCTTTTATGAAATAGAAGATATTACCATTGAATTGAAGAAACTAGAAAGCAATTTGTGCTTATCTGCTAAAGCTTTATTAAATATTGCTAATATTTTTAAATTGGCTCAAGGACTGAAAGATTACTTTAATAAGGATTTCTTAAATGTAGATGACTACCCTATTATTTCTAAATTATTTTTGGCCTTATATTCAAATAAAAGTATAACTGATAGGGTTTTAGAATGTATTTTAGATGAAAATACGATAGATGACAAAGCATCTAAAAATTTACATCAAATAAGAAGAAAGCAAAAAAAATGTGAACAAGATATTCGCCTTAAATTAAATGATATTATCCACTCTTCTAGTTATTCAAAATATATACAAGAGCCTATTGTAACCATTAGAAATGAAAGATTTGTTATTCCTGTAAAAGAGGAATATCGTTCACAAATTAAAGGTTTTGTTCACGATATTTCTAATGCTGGTTCAACTATTTTTATTGAGCCTATTTCTGTTTTTGAAATGAATAATGAATTAAATAGTCTGAAAAAAGAAGAAGAATTAGAAATTAAGCAAATTTTAACTGATTTGTCTAGTTTGTTTTACCCTTATTGTGAAGAATTGGCATTAGATGTTGATATTGTCTCTAAATTAGATTTTATTTTTGCAAAAGCAAAATTTTCAAAGTCAATTCGAGCTATAACACCTATTATAAATAACAAAAAAGAAATTCATTTAAAAAATGCGAGACATCCTTTTATTGATAAAGATAAAGTTGTTCCTATTTCTATAGATTTAGGAAGTGATTATTCTGTTTTATTAATTACTGGACCTAACACTGGTGGAAAAACTGTTACATTGAAAACTGTTGGTCTTTTAACTTGTATGGCTTGCTCTGGGCTTAATATTCCATGTGACGAAAATTCTAGTATTTATGTGTTTGATAATATTTTTGCAGACATTGGAGATGACCAAAGTATTTCAGATTCTTTAAGTACTTTTTCTTCTCATATATTAAACATGGTAGAAATCACAAAATCTGCAACAAAAGATTCCTTAATTTTAGTTGACGAGCTTGGTTCTGGTACTGATCCATCTGAAGGAAGTCTTCTTGCAATTAGTTTGCTAGATTATTTTAAGCAAATTGGAAGTCTAATTATTGCTACTACACATTATCCAGAGCTTAAACAATATGCATTAGTAACAGATGGCTTTAAAAATGCTTCAGTAGAATTTGATATTTCTACATTAACTCCTACTTATAAGTTATTAATAGGTATTCCACGGTAAAAGTAATGCTTTTGAAATTAGCAAAAAATTAGGTTTAGACAATTCTATTATCGAAAAAGCTAAAAGCCTTATGACTTCTACCCAAATTGATATTGAAAATTTGCTAAAAAGTATTTATGATGATAAATCTTTAATAGAAAGGGAAAAAATTGCTATTTCTAAGGAATTAGAACGTGTGAAAATTTTAAGAGAATCTTTGGAAAAAGAAAATGAAGATGTAAAAAAACAAGAGCAAGATACTATCAATAATGCAAAAATAAAGGCTAGAAATATTTTGTTAGACGCAAAAGAAGAAGCAACTACTATAATTAAAAAAATGCAATCTTTGTCTAATAATAAAGAATTAGAAAATGCCAGAAATTCTTTGAATACCAAAATAAAAGAGCTTAATACTATTGATCCAAACTCTGATAATTCCAGCAATTCTAGTTGTTCAAATGATACTTTAGATATTTTAAGTATTAAGCCAAATAAGCAAGTTTTTGTAACTACTATTGGGCAAAATGGCATTGTGCTTTCTCATGTTTCAAAATCTAATGAAGTGCAAGTTCAAGTAGGTTTATTAAAAATGAATGTAAATATTAAACATTTAAAAAATCCGACTAGTGGCTCTTCTACTTCTTCTACGCAAAAAAACTTTGGTAGTTCTTCTATTTCTAAGACAAGAACTGTTCAATCTGAAATTAATGTAATTGGTTTAAATGTTGAAGAAGCAATTTTTGTTGTAGATAAATTTTTAGATGATGCTTGTCTTAGCAGACTTGAAACTGTTAGGATTGTTCATGGAAAAGGTACTGGAAAATTAAAAAATGGAATTCATCAATTTTTAAAAAATCACCCTCATGCAAAATCTTTCCGATTAGGAACTTTTGGCGAGGGCGAAATGGGAGTCACAGTAGTTACTTTGAAATAAATATTTAAAAACAAAAAAATGTACTAGCCCTATATATATTATTTTTGAAATGCTACGTAAGTGACCAAACGAGTGCAATTGGAGCAACCTACTTTAGAAAAAGTTGTAACACAATATATATAGGGCTAGAATATTTTTTTGTCTTTACTAAATATTTTATTATTAGTAATTTTCTGCTTTTATTTCAAAATAAGCTTTTGGATGGCTACAAACTGGGCATATTTCTGGTGCATTTTTTCCAATTACTATATGTCCACAATTTCTACATTTCCAAATTTTATCTCCATCTTTTGAAAATACTAATCCATCTTTTACATTTTCCAATAATTTTAGATATCTT
>CATLUC010000060.1:5529-9716 GCA_950059165.1 uncultured Clostridium sp. | reverse complement strand
AAACTAATATTTATAGGAGAATATAGATATGTTAAAAGATAAAAAAGTAATTATATTTGATATGGATGGAACACTAATTGACTCAATAGGAATATGGAACGAAATAGATAAGGAACTAATAAAAGCAGTGGGAAATTATGGTATTGATAATGTAGATATAGGAAAGCAAAGAGACGAAAAATTGAAAGAATATAGCAAATGTGAAGATGCTTATTTGGAGTATTGTGGTTTTCTAAAAGAAAAATATAATTCTAAAATGTCTAAAGAAGAAATAAAAAAGTTAAGATATGAAATAGCAGATAACTATTTAAAAACAGTAATTGATTACAAACCAAATGCTGAAAAAGTATTAAAATATCTAAAACAAAAAGGATATATATTAGTTATTGCAAGTACAACAAATGACCATACAATAGAAAACTATAAAAATGATAATCAAAACATAATAAACAAAGCAAATATTGAAGATACATTTTCACTAGTATATTCAAAAGGTGCAGTCAAGGAATTAAAACCAAATCCAGAAATACATTATAAGATATTAAAAGAATTGAATGTAGATAAAGAAGAATGTTTAATAATAGAAGATTCGCTTATAGGAGTAGAAGCAGCAAATAATGCAGATATAGAAGTAGCAGCAATATATGATAAATATTCAGACTGTAACAGAGAAGAAATTAATAAATTATCACAATATAGGTTTAAAGATTACAATGAAATGCTAAATTATATTAAAAACGAATTAGAGGATAACTAATAGGATTAAATATCAACCACATTGGGTAATTAAGCACAAAATAAATATGATAGTGAAAAGGAGAATAAAATTATGGCAAGAGTATTAAAAAACAAAGAATTAGTAAATACAAGATTAGCAACTAATTATGGAGGGTGGATGTACTGTAATAAGTGTAACGAAAATATAGGTTATTTGTGTTATTCTACTTATGATAGGTTAGAATTAAAATATAAATGTAATTGTGGAAGTCAAGGTAGTGCACTGTTAGATTTTGAAGATAGTAAAACTGGAAAAGAATGTGAAGACGAATTAGTTACTATAAAAAATAGATTTTGCTGTCCAAAAGACAATGAACCTTTAATTACAATATTAGATAAAAAAGTAGATAGTTATGAAATGAAAATCACTTGTAAATCTTGTGAAAACATTTATAAAAAAGTGAAATAGCTAAAAAACATAAAATATTAATGAATAAGAGAGGAAAGGGAAAAATGGCAACAACAAATGAATTTATAGAATATGTATGTGAACAAATAAATGGTATTGGAGATATAAGATACAAGAAAATGTTTGGAGAATATATGGTATATTTAAATGACAAACCAGTTATTATAGTTTGTGATAATACAGCATTTGTAAAACAATTAGACTGTATAAAAGAAGAAATGAAAAATGCACAAACAGGATGTCCATATAAGGGAGCAAAAGAACACTATATATTAGATATAGATAGTCCTGATTTTTGTAAATCTATTATAAGTAAAATAGAACAAGTCACACCTATACCAAAACCAAGAAAAAAATAAAAAAACACTTGACATTTACAAACAAATGTTTTAAAATATATTAGGGTGAGAATATGCAAGACGAAAAACAACACATTTATGTATCAATAGACTTAAAAAGTTTTTATGCATCTGTTGAATGTCAAGAACGTGGACTAAATCCTATAACAACTAATTTAGTAGTTGCAGACAGTAGCAGAACAGAAAAAACCATTTGCCTTGCTGTAAGTCCATCTCTAAAAACTTATGGAATACCAGGAAGAGCAAGGTTGTTTGAAGTAATACAAAAAGTCAAAGAAATTAATATAGAAAGAAAAGCAAAACTACTTAATAACACATTTACAGGTGTTTCTTATGATGCAGATGAGTTAAAAAAACATCCAAGTTTAGAATTAACATATATAGTAGCACCACCACGTATGGCATATTACATGAAATACAGCACAAACATATATAATACATATTTAAAATGGTTTTCTTCAGAAGACATATGTGTTTATTCCATAGATGAAGTATTTATTGATATAACAAACTATTTAAAAACATAGAAAATGGAAGCAAAAGAACTAGTAACCAAAGTAATACAAGATGTTTATGAAAACACAGGAATAACAGCAACAGCAGGAATTGGAACAAATCTATACTTGTGTAAAATAGCAATGGACATTGGTGCAAAACATGTCGAACCAAACCAAAATGGTGTTAGAATAGCTTCATTAGATGAAATAACATATAGAAAACTATTATGGGACTATAAGCCAATTACAGACTTCTGGAGAGTTGGAAGAGGATATAGCAAAAAACTAGAGGCAAATGGAATACACACAATGGGAGATATAGCAAGAACATCAATACAAAACGAAGAACTATTATATAAATTATTTGGAATAAACGCAGAATTGTTAATAGACCATGCTTGGGGATATGAACCTGTTACTATGAAACAAATAAAAGAATACAAGCCAGAAAGTAACAGTATATGTTCAGGGCAAGTATTACATTGTCCATATAATTATGAACAAACAGAACTAATAGTAAAGGAAATGGCAGAACTATTAACACTAGACTTAGTAGAAAAAAACTTAGTTACAAACCAAATAGTATTAACAATTGGGTATGATGTAGAAAATTTAACAGACCCATTTATAAAAAAATCATATAATGGGGAAATAACAATTGATAGATATGGACGTAAAATTCCAAAACATGCACATGGAACAATAAATTTGGACCATAAAACATCATCTACTAAAATTATTATGGAAGAAACAATAAAATTGTATCAAAAAATTATAAACAAAAAACTTTTAGTAAGAAGAATAAATATTACAGTAAATAACGTTGTTGACGAAGAAACAGCAAAAAAAGAAGAGGTTTATGAACAAATAGACTTATTCACAAACTATCAAGAAAAAGTTGAAAAACAAAAAGAAGAACAAACAGAAAAAGAATTACAAAAAGCTATGATAAATATCAAAAAGAAATATGGTAAAAATGCAATATTAAAAGGTATGAATTTGCAAAAAGATGGAACAACTATAGATAGAAATAAACAAATAGGAGGGCATAAAGAATAATGAATAACAAATATGAGGATATCATAAATTTGCCACATCATATCTCAAACAAACATCCACAAATGAGTATAGAGGCAAGAGCAGCACAATTTGCACCATTTGCAGCTTTAACAGGATATGAAGACGAAATTGCTAAGGTAGAAAAATTAGTTAATGAGAAAATAGAATAGAAATATAAATTTTGTATATAAAGCTTCTAGATGTGAGTTGAGCATAGATATGGCAACAATTATTGATGGAAAAAATTTAGCAAAAAAAATAAAACAAAATTTAAAAGTAGAATGTGATGAATTAAAAAGTCAAGGAATTCAACCTAAACTTGCTGTTATCATGGTAGGAGACAATCAAGCTTCTAAAGTATATGTAAGAAATAAGAGTATATCATGTAATGAAGTAGGAATTGAATATGAAGAACACCTTCTAGATAAAAACACAACACAAGAAGAATTACATAGTTTAATAAAAAAACTAAATGACACAAAAGATGTAAATGGAATTTTATTACAAAGCCCATTACCAGAGCATTTAGACATTAACCAAGCATTTAAAGCAATTTCATATAGAAAAGATGTTGATGGTTTTACACCATCTAGTGTTGGAAAACTAGTTATGGGAGGAGATACATTTATTTCATGTACTCCATATGGTGTAATGAAAATGTTTGAAGAATATAACATTGATTTAACAGGAAAAGATGTTGTTATCATTGGTAGAAGTAACATTGTGGGAAAACCGTTGTCACAATGTTGTTTAGCAAAAAATGCTACAGTTACTATTTGCCATTCAAGAACAAAAGACTTAAAAAAGCATACAAAAAGAGCAGACATTTTAATTGCAGCCATTGGAAAAGCTAATTTTGTGACAACAGATATGGTAAAAGATGGGGCAGTAGTAGTTGATGTAGGAATTAATAGAAATGAAGAAGGAAAATTAGTTGGAGATGTAGACTTTGAAAATGTAAGTAAAATTGCGAGCTATATCACACCAGTTCCAGGTGGAGTAGGACCTATGACAGTAGCAATGCTTATGAACAATGTAATAAAGGCTGCTAAAGAACAAAAGAATGAAAAGTCAACATTTTAGTCA
>CATLUC010000060.1:0-5413 GCA_950059165.1 uncultured Clostridium sp. | reverse complement strand
AGATGTAAGTTATTAATATAATGAAAATTAAAGATTTAGAAAAAAAGAAATATTGGATATGGTTATCTTTATTAACCAATTTAGGAAGCATAAAAAAACAAAGATTACTAGAACAATATGAAAATCCTGAAGTAATCTATAAATTAACAAAAGAAGAATTAGAAAATATAAAAGGAATTGGAAAAAGAACAATACAAAATATATTAGATAGCAAGAAAAAAATTGAAGTTAAAAAGCATATAGAATATATGTCAAAAAATGAAATAGACATTATTTCTATTAAAGATAAAGAATATCCTCAGATTTTAAAAGAAATTTATGATCCACCAATTAGTTTATATTGCAAAGGAGATATTGGAATTTTAAACAAAAAGGCAATTGCAATTGTGGGGTGTAGGGAAGCAACAGACTATGGAAAAAAAGCATCAAAGTATTTTGCATATAATTTAGCAAGACAAGGAATTAATATTATTAGTGGATTAGCTAAAGGTGTGGATAGTTATGCACATATTGGCGTAAACCAAGTAGACACTGTGGAAGACTATACACAAAAAGAAAGAAACCAACAGAATATTGTGGATAAACACAACAAAAAAATAAAATGTACAAGTGTGGAAAATGTGGAAAGTGTGGACAAACACAAAAACTGTGGAAAAACAATTGCAGTTTTAGGTAATGGCTTAAATAGCATTTATCCAAAAGAAAATGAAGTTCTAGCTAATAAAATTATACAAAATGGTGGGGCAATAATTTCAGAATATCCTTTAGGTACAAAGCCAGAAAAAATGAATTTTCCAGCAAGAAATAGAATTATTAGTGGAATGAGTAAAGGCGTTTTAGTTGTAGAAGCACAAGAAAAAAGTGGAACATTAATTACTGTGGATTTTGCTTTAGAACAAGGAAGAGATGTGTTTGTAGTGCCAGGAAATATTAATAGTTTAAATTCAGTTGGAACAAATTTTTTGATTAAACAAGGTGCAAAATTGGTAACACATTATAGTGACATTTCAATATTATAATAAAATCTGTTGCTACTAGTGTTATATACCAAAAGAGTATCAAAAGTATAAAACTATTGATACTCTAAGGATTTGGTGGGCAGGGAAGGATTCGAACCTTCGTACTCAAATGAGAACAGATTTACAGTCTGCCGCCTTTAGCCACTCGGCCACCTACCCAATTAAATAAAATTTTCATTAAGAATTTAATTCAAAGTAGTATAAAAAATATGGTGCTCCCTCAAGGATTCGAACCTTGGACCCACCGGTTATGAGCCGGTTGCTCTGACCAACTGAGCTAAGGGAGCATACTTTTTAAGCTAATAACTAGCACAAATAAAAGTATAAACTATTTTAATATAAAAGTCAACACTTTTTTAAAATTTTTTTAAGTTACAACTTTCTTTGTAAAATCTAAATTACTCCAAGAGTCTTCTTCATAACCAATTGTATAAATATTAGTAGCTTGAATATCTTTAGCAAGCATATGTTGTAAAGTTTTGTTTGTATTTTTATCCATAAATTGTTTAACAGAGGTAATAATTTCTAATTTTGGATTTGCCTTTACAATTTCAGAAATAAGAAATTTCCCCTTTTTATTTAAACCAAGCACTCTAACATATGGTTGAGTTTTTTTAGAAAGTACCATGTCTTTTTTTGTAACATCTAATAAAGCATAAAGTAAAATGCGTTGAAGGCGAGTAGTAGTATATCTTTTGGATTTAACAATATTTAAAAATTCAACTACACTATTGCAAGAATTAGCAGCATTTTGGATAGCAAATTCTAAACCTTCTGAAACATCAGGAATTTGAGAAATTTCAGAAATAGTCATTTTTCTTAAATTATAGATAATTTCCTTTTCAAACACTGAAATATCAGGAATAATATGTCCAGCATTCATATTTTTTAATAAAATAGAGTAACTAGGAGCAGGCATAAGAGATTGTAATGCATTAAAACCATTATTTTTAATCATATTTCTAATTGCTGTACTACTAGCAGTATTTTCAGTGTAACTTAAGTCATTATGACCAACTTCATATCTTGGAATAGTTATTGGCTGAATATTACTTTTAAACTTTTTTAAAGCCTTTAAATACTCAATTCCCAAAATATTATTAGGAGATGAAAGAACATTAGCAAATTTTCGTATATCATTTAAGTAAAGCATTAATGCTTTTTCACGAGCTTTAGGAAAAGAAAGTCCTTTTTTTAGCTCATGTGACAATAAACTTTTATATTCTCTAGGTTCATTATACAAAACATCAGCACATTTATCTAAGATTTCAATGTTAGATGTTTCAGCACCAAAAGAAAGATGGTCTACAACCTTTAAAGAGTCTAAAATCTTGATAGCTCCTTCAGCAAAATTTTCAGCACTAGAAATTGCATAAAAAACAGGTAATTCAATTACTAAATCTACGCCACAATCAATCGCACTTTGAGCTTTTGACCACTTGTCTATTAATGATGTAGAACCACGTTGTGTAAAGTTCCCACTAATAATTGCAACTGTATAACTACAACCAGTATCTTTTTTTGACTTTTCTAAATGGTATAGGTGACCATTATGAAATGGATTGTATTCGGCAACAATTCCCAAAACTTTGCTCATAAAAACCCCTCTTTATTACATATTAAAGTGTTATAATTTGATTATTTTATTTTCTATGCTATAATATTATCATAAAAATAAAAAAAAGACAAATGAAAGGAAAAAGTAATGAAAAAAGTTATTATATATACAGATGGAGCTTGCTCTGGAAATCCAGGTCCTCGGTGGTTGGGGAACAATACTTATGTATCAAGAACATAAAAAAGAGATATTTGGTGGAAAAAAAGAAACTACAAATAATGTAATGGAACTTACAGCCGTAATCCAAGGGTTAAAGCTTTTAAAATATCCAACTGAGGTGGAATTATATAGTGATAGTGCTTATGTGGTAAATGCTTTTGAAAAAGGATGGATTTATAATTGGGTAAAAAATAATTGGAAAACTGCTGGAAAAGACCCAGTAAAAAATCAAGAACTTTGGCAAGAATTATATGATTTAACTAAAATACATAAAGTCAAATTTAATAAAGTAAAAGGACATAGTGATAATCAATATAATAATCGTTGTGATGAATTAGCAAGAAATGCCATTGACAAAATATGACATCATTATATTACATTTGTGTTACAATTATAAAAAATATTGAAAAAAAAAGTCAAATCAAGTATAATAAAGATGTATGTTATAGCTTAAAGGGGGAAAACAAATGAATAGTTTTGCTGAATACATATTAGAAGAAAAAGAACTAGGAGCAAAAATGGAAATAGCTTATTATCTTGCTAAAAAATCAAAAATATATTTTGATAAAACAACAATATTTAAAACAGAACTAGCAAGATTATTTCTAAATTATTCTAAAATAGATGTTGATAAAAATTTAGTATTAACAGCTAGTTTGTTATGCAATTGCAAGAAAGTAACTAATGCACAAGATATAAATAAAATACACACTTATGCAAAAGAAGGTGCAAATTATCTAAGAGAGATTGGATTCGGAAAACGTTTTGGAAAAGTATGCGAAGAGATTAATAGATATAGTGGAAGTAATCCAAGAGAAAGAGAAAGTGACATTTTAGAATTAGTTGACCAATTTGGAGGAATGTTATTAGATAGACCAGAAAGAATAGGATTTAAGCCAGATGAAGCACTTGTATTATTAGAATATAGAAATTTAAAAGATAAATATAATCGTTATTTACATACTTTTATTGACTTTGTAAATTTTATAGAAAAAATACAAATAAGTGATGTTGTGAATATGACAGCATTAAGAAGACTAATTAAAATGTATAATGAAACAGAAGAAATAACACAATTCATTCAAAAAGTGATTTATGAATATGAACCAACTATAGATAAATTAATTACACAAAGAAATGATGAAATTGCACAGGAAATGTTCGAAAAAGTAAGCAGACCATTGTTTAGTGAAGAAACAACCAAAAAAATCATGGCACATATTCATGATGATGTAAAAATACAAAATACAGAAGATTGCCAAGAGGGATAACCCTTTTGGTATATTTTATATTGGAGGTAAAAAATGTACGAAATATTTGCAGATTTACATATACACATAGGAAGAAGCGAAAATGGAAAACCAATAAAAATAACAGCAGCAAGAAGTTTAAACTTTGCAAACATTGCTAGAGAATGTGCCGAAAGGAAAGGAATAAATGTAGCTGGAATTATAGATTGTGCTTCACCTTATGTAATAGAAGATATTGAAAAATTTCTAAAAACAGGAGAAGCCTATGAAATTGAAAATGGTGGAATTATTTATAAAGACAAGGTATGTATCTTATTAGGTAGTGAAGTAGAAACATCAGAAAAAGGAAGAAATGGAAAGTGTGGAAGTGCTCACAATGTATGCTTTTTTCCACATTTAAAAGATATTAAAGGTTTTTCAAATGAACTAAGTCATCATTTAAAAAATATAACTTTAAGTACCCAAAGAACAGACTTATCTGGATATGAATTAATAGATATAGTAGAAAAATACAATGGCATTTTAATACCAGCCCATGTATTTACACCACACAAAAGCTATTATGGTAATTGTACAGATAGATTAGAAAACATCTTTAAAGAAAAATTTAATAAAATATTTGCAATCGAATTAGGCTTAAGCTCTGATACTTATTTAGCAGATACAATCAAAGAATTAGAAACAAAAACATTTTTAACTAACTCAGATGCCCATTCTTTACCAAAAATTGCAAGAGAATACAACAAAATGCAAGTAGAAGATATATCTTTTAAAGAAATTGTTATGGCATTAAAAAATGAAGGTGGAAGAAAAGTACTTGCAAACTATGGGTTAGATCCAAAACTTGGAAAATATCATAGAACATATTGTGATGACTGTGAAAAATCAATAGAAACCAAAGAGCCAGTTGAGATTTGCCCAATGTGTGGTGGAAAAAATGTAACATTTGGTGTTTTTGATAGAATAGAATTAATAAAAGATAAAAAACAAACCAAAAGCCCTAAAAATAGACCACCATACATATATCAAGTACCACTTGGATTTATTCCAGGAGTAGGAGGAAAGACAATAGACAAACTATTAAACACATTTGAAACAGAAATGAACATTTTACACAAATTGTCAAAAGACGATATAGAAGCAGTTGTTGGCGAAAAGGTTGCAAACTACATAGTAAAAGCAAGAAGTGGAGAAATGCAAATACAGTCAGGTGGTGGACGGAAACTATGGAAAAGTAAAATAGGTGCAACTGGGGACGTTTCCTTTTTCACATTTTTGTGACGTTGGGGACACATCTTGTAATAAATAGTGCAACAAAATATAAAAATTAGAAAAAAAGCGAATGGAAAGTAATTTTTGCTAGAACT
>CATLUC010000059.1 GCA_950059165.1 uncultured Clostridium sp. | reverse complement strand
TGGTATAATATGAAAGAAATATGTAATAAAGGAGTGCTATTTGTTTTATAACTAAGTGTACCTTTAGAGCAAAACTGGAAAGGAATGGGATTTTATATGAAAAACAAAATTTTTATGGGATTATTTTTAATTATTATTTTAATAGCAAATGTTTCTTTTGCTTCTTATAGTACAGTTACTATGAGTGTTGTTGAAGAACCTATTTGTACTATTAAATTAGAAGAAAATTCAAAATTTGAAAAAAAACTAATTGCAAAAGATTTAGCAAATAAAGAAGTAACTTTACAATTACAAGTTACTAACGAAGAAATAGCCGAGAAACCAACTGGTGAAATCGTGCTAGTATTAGATGATTCTTACAGTATGAATGACAAAGTTTCTGGAACTACAAGAAAGGATTTAATTTTTAATTCTGCAAAAAGTTTAATTACAAGCTTTTTAGAAAATAACACACAATTAAAAATAGGAGTTGTTAGATTTTCTACTAATACTGATGTTTCAAAAGAAGGAACTATTGCAGATGCTTCTGTTGTTTCACCTTTAAGTAATGATGCAACAGTTTTAAATAATGCTATTTCTAGCATAGAGGCAAATGGACCTAGAACAGACTTACAATCTGGACTTCTACTTGCAAGTGAGCAATTTACTAAAACAGATAATAATAAATACATGATTGTTTTAACAGATGGTGTACCAAATGTAGCTGTTGACTATGATAAAAACTATTATTCTGATGATGTTATTACTAAAACAAAAAAACAATTACAAACTTTATCTAGCCAAGGTATTAAAATTACAACAATGTTATCTGGAATTAATGATGAGACATATGTACCTGCAACAACTACCAAGAATTTTGGACAAATTATCAAGGAAATCTTTGGTACTCCTGATAAACCAACAGTTGGAAATTTCTATTATGTAACAGATGCTGAAATTGAAAAAACTATTAAAACTGATATTTACAACGCATTAATACCTATTGAAAAAGTTCTTAAAGACATTACAATTGTAGATTATTTCCCAGCAGAAATTGTTAAAAACTTTGACTTTGCTTATGTTTCAAATGCAAATGTTGGAAATATTTCTAGCAAAATAGATACTACAAACAATTCAATTACTTGGACAATACCAGAACTAAGTAATGGTAAAACAGCTACTGTACAATATAAGTTAAAATTAAAAGAAAACTTTGACAGTAGCATTGTTGGTAAAATATTAAATACAAACCAAAAAGTAGATATCAGCTATACAGACTTAGATGATGCAAAACAAACAAAAACATCTGACATCTCACCTAAAATAAAATTAACAGAACCACCTGCTATCTTACCTAAAGCTGGTACTTGGACATTAATTGGTTTTAGTGTTTTAGCTATTATATTGCTTGTATATTCTGTTATTAGATTAACTATTATCCACAGAAAAATGAATTAATTTATACATTTAGATATAAAGTGTGTAAGGTACCAAACTTATGCACTTTACTTTGTACACTAGCACATAAATAAATATGTGGCATGATTAAAATTTATGACCTTTTAATCATGCCACTTTTAGTTTATATTTCGTCTATTTCAGCTTCAATTTTTAAAAGTCTATTATACTTAGCCACCCTATCAATTCTGCAAGGTGCACCTGTTTTTATTTGTCCACCATTTACACCTACTGCAATATCTGCAATAGTAGTATCATCTGTTTCTCCTGAACGATGTGATATTACTGTTTTATAGCCATTCTTTTTAGCTATATAAATCGTATCTAATGTTTCTGTTAGTGTTCCTATTTGGTTAGGCTTTATTAAAATACTATTTGCTACCTTTTTTTCAATTCCATTTCTTAATCTTTTAGGATTTGTTACAAATAAATCATCACCTACTAATTGCACTTTATCTCCTATTTTGTCTGTTAGTTCTTTCCAGCTCTCCCAGTCTTCTTCTGCTAAGCCATCTTCTACTGAAACAATTGGATATTTTTCACATAATTCAATAACATATTGTACCATTTCTGATTTTGTTTTAAAACTTTGAGTTTTCCAGAAATAATAACCATCTTTTCCTATTTTTTGTGCTTCATCATACATTTCGGTACTTGCAATATCTAATGCTAAAACAATATCTTTACCTGGCTCATATCCTGCTTTTTTAATAGCTTCTATAATAAGTTCTAGAGCTTGTTCTTCGTTTTCTAAATCAGGAGCAAATCCTCCTTCATCTCCTACTCCTACACTGTATCCTTTTTCTTTTAAAACTTTTTTTAGTGTGTGATAAACCTCAACACCTCTTTTTAGTCTTTCTTGAAATGTAATTTCTCCTATTGGCATAATCATAAATTCTTGAATACTAATATTATTTTCTGAATGTTTACCACCATTTAAAATATTCATCATAGGAACAGGTAGTTCTTTTGCTTGTATTCCTCCTATATATTCAAACAATTCCATATTTAGAGATTCTGCTGCTGCTTTTGCTACTGCTAGTGATACCCCTAATAAGCTATTAGCTCCAAGGTTAGATTTGTTAGGTGTGTCATCTAATTTTACAAGTTCTCTATCGATTTTTCTTTGTTCATAAACATTCATGCCTACTAAGTTTTTTGCAATTTTTTTATTTACATTTTCTACTGCTTTTTGAACACCTTTTCCAAAATACCTATTTTTGTCTCCATCTCTTAGTTCTACTGCCTCAAAACTTCCAGTAGATGCTCCAGATGGCACAGAAGCAATACCTCTAAAGCCTCCTTCTGTTAATACTTCTACTTGAAGTGTTGGATTTCCTCTTGAATCTAAAATTTCTAAAGCTGACACATCTGCAATTTCTAAAAAATCTTTCATTTTATCAATCCTTTCTCACAAATTGGTTTGAAAACAAATTTTAAATTTATAATGCATACTAATAAATGATATTCATAATTAGTAAGATGCCAAAATTATAATTACTTTTCAACCTTCTTTAAATAAAATCTTCCACATTATTTTATCCAATTTTTTCTATTTTATGCCAGCTTAGTTAAATTTCTTCTTATGATGCCTTTTTGTTTCTTAATTCATTTGCATATTTCAGACTTATTTCATTAATTTCACCTGATGAAATTCTTGCAATTTCTTCAATAACTTCTTTTTCTTGTAATAATTTTACTTGTGTTTTTGTTCTGTCTTTATAAACTTCTTTACTAATGAAATAGTTATAATCTGCCATAGCAGCTATGTTTGGCAAATGTGATATACACATTACTTGATGGGTATTTGCTATTGTTTTTAATTTGCTAGCTACTGAATTAGCTGCTTTTCCACTAATTCCTGTATCAATTTCATCAAATACAAGTATTGGCATTTTGTCTGTATCTGCTAATACTTTTTTAATAGCAAGCATTGTTCTTGACATTTCCCCTCCTGATGCTATTTTAGATAATTCTTGTTCTTCTTCTCCTTTATTTGTTGCAATATAAAATATAACATTATCTTTTCCTGTTTTTAGGTATTCATTGTTTAAATACATAACTTTCACGTTAATTTGAGCATTTTTCATTTCTAGTTCTTGCAACTCTTTATTTATTCTTTCACTTAAGATTTTGGCATTTTCTATCCTTATTTTATTCATATTGTCAGCTAATAACTTCATTTGTTCTTCTACTTCTTTTTGTTCTTTTCTTAATATTCCTCTAAATTTTCAATGTGTTCTATTTCTTCTTTTATATCTTCTTTATAACTTAAAATTTCTTCTATTGTATTTCCATACTTCCTTTTTAGAGAATATATTAGTTGTAGTCTTTCTTCTACAAAATCTCTTTCTTCTTCATTAAATTCTGTGTCGTCTTTATATGAGTTTACATCTCTTGCCAATTCTTGTAATTCATAATAAATACTCTTCAATTCACTTGAAACTTTTTCATATTTACCATCCATATTTTCTATTTTTTCTAATGCCCTTATTGCCATGCTAATGCTATCAATTCCATTTTCAGATATTAGTTTATCTGCTTCAATTAAATTTTCTGTGATTTTTTCAGAATTTAACATAATTTTTCTTTTTTCTTCTAATTCTTCTTCTTCATTTACTTTTAATTTTGCTTCTTCAATTTCCTTAATTTGATATTGTAATAAGTCTAGCTTTCTTTGTCTTTCCTTTTCATCTCCAAAATTAGCTTTTAGCTCTTGTTTAATTTTACAGTATTTGTCATATAATTTTATATATTGTTTCTTTTCATTTAGTATTGTTTCTCCTATAAAATTGTCTAAATAATTTAAATGCATTTTGTTTTCTAATAAATTCTGATTATCGTTTTGTCCATGTATTTCAATAAATTGGCTCATAAATTCTTTTAGTTCATTAACTGTAACCATTCTTCCATTTATTTTACACATATTTCTTCCATTTAAGCTAATTTCCCTAGATACTATAATATTGCCATCAATTGAGTTTTCGCTTTCTGGTTCATACATACATAATTCTACAAAGGATTGATTTTCTCCTTTTCGTATCATTTCTTTGGAAAATCTTCCTCCTGATATAATTTGTAATGAATCTATAATTAGAGTCTTACCTGCTCCTGTTTCTCCTGTTAATACATTTAACCCTTCCTTTAGGTCAACTGTTATATCTTCTATAATTCCTATATTTTTTATATGTAATGTTGTTATCATTTTTTTCCTCCTTTTATTTTAATATAAAAATTCCCCGTATTTTTATACGAGGAATGTGTATCTTTTCGTGCCAGTACACAATATATATTGCATGGCAAATGTATTCTAAATACATTATAATACATAATATTCCTCACGTCAATAAAAATATTCGTTTCTATAATTATTTTTACTAAAAAAATGTTCGCCTTTATTGTATCTCCAATTTTAAAAATTGTCAATACTTTTTGCGAACATTTTTTCATTTTTATTTGCTTAAATCTGTTTCTAATTTTTTACCTGTATATATACTTTCTTCTTCAAAAGTTTTTGGATTTTTAGTTTCATGTTTATATGTATCTTTAAATCTTTCCTTTAGAAGCTCTTGTGCAGTTCCTACCAATACTTTTGTTGATATTTCAATAAATTTCTTTTTTGTTTTTTCTTTTGGTTTATGACTTCCACCTGTAGATGGAATAAATATCATTGTTTTTTGTTTAGCTGGAATATATCCTGTATCTTGACCTGCATATGATGGCATTTCTAAATATTCTATTCCTTTTTTTTCACATACTTTAGCAATTTTTTTATTTAGCTTATAACTCGTATTTACTGGGTTTCCTTTTGATACAACTGTTGTTTTTATTTTAGTCCTAGTTTTCTTTTCAACTTTTTTAACAATTTTATCAAAATCTTTTATAGCTTCATCTGATTTATTTTCTCCTACTAATCTAATATCAAGTAACCCTTCTGCATTTGCTGATAATTGATTAAAACTTCTTTTATGTCCTATTGTATTTATTTCTAATTGATTAGCTCTACCAATTCCTTTTTTTTCATATTTCTTACCAAGTTTATGCAATTTTACTCCTATATATGAAGTTGCATCTACTGCATTTCTTCTTTTATTCATTGGAGTAGAACCGGTATGTCCAGATTTTCCTTTTACATCATATTGAATCCTAACTGCTGAACCAATACAATTTATAATTCCAATTTGCTCTTTTCCTCTTTTTTTATATCTTTTATTCAATATCTGATATTGTTCTATATGTGATTCTAAGGAATAATCTACTTCATCTTTATCAAAAATTTTATCTACTTCTATTACTCCATTTGTGTTTTCTTTTAGATATTTTTTTGCATATTGTAGTACATCTTCTAATGTTATAGTTTCACCACGCTTTAATGCCTTTTGGTCTTTTATATTTGTAAAATCTTCTTGTGTTATATTTCCATTTAAATATTTGCTCCCTAAACAAGCATTTCCAAATCTACTAGACTCTTCACAAGCATAAATAGCAAGTTTTATAGTTCCATTTATTTTCTTGCTTTTTTTTAATACTTCTTCTACTGTTTGAAGTCCTGATATAACACCAGCTGAGCCATCATATTGTCCTCCATCATAAACAGAATCAGTATGAGAACCAATTGCTAATACTTTTTCTGGATTGTTTCCTACCTTTATAGTTCCACAAATATTACCAATTTTATCAACAGTTACTTCCATTCCTAGCTCTTGCATTTTTTCTATTATTTTTATTTTATATTTCAAATCTTCTTCTGTATATGCCAATCGATTAATTGGTTCTTTTGCATCAAAATTAAAAAATTCTTCTAATTCTACCATTATTTTCTCCTATCTATTTTGTATAATGATAGAATTATATTACATTATGTTACTTTATGCAACCATTTGCTATAATTTAATTTTAAATTTTGGGCATAGTTGGGACAGGCACTATGATGCCCAAATAGGAATAACTGTACCTGTCCCAATTATGCCCAAATGGGAACAACTGTGCCTGTCCCAATTATGCCCAAAATTAGACGAATTCCTCCCAGACTAAGTTGGCTAAGTCAAGTCCCTTGTTGGTTAATCGGATATAATCGCCATCTATTTCTATTAAGTTTTCTTCTACCAATTTTTGTATTTCTTTTCTAAATAGAAAAATTGGATTTTCTACAAATGTTTCTTTAAATTTTTTTATGCTTACTCCCTCGATTTTTCTTAAACCAAGTAACATATATTCTTTCTTTTTATCTTCTAAAGTTTGTTTTTCTTCAACGGTCTTGTTATTAAAATTCCAACCTTCTTCACCTATAAAAGCTGAATTGGAGTAACGAACATTGTTTAAATAGGAATGTGCCGATAGCCCTAAACCAATATATTCCTTTTGCTCCCAACAGTTTAGGTTATGTTTGGATTGTTTTCCTTCTTTTGCAAAGTTTGATATTTCATAATGAATATACCCATTTAGTTCTAGTGTGTTTTTTACATACCAGTACATTTGCCTTTCTAATTCCTCGCTTGGCAGTTGCAATTCTTTCTTATCAAGCATTTTTTTAATTTTGGTATTTTCTTCTACTATCAAAGAATAAACACTTACATGACTTGGATTTAATTTTTTTATTTCTTCTAATGTTGTTTTAAGCATTTGTATTGTTTGGTTTGGCAAACCTATCATAAGGTCAATATTGATATTTTCAATTCCAGCAGCTTTGATGGCTTGATAAGCTTGTAAAAATTCTTCATATGTATGTATTCTTCCTATTTGCTTTAGAATGGCATTATTTGTGCTTTGCAAGCCTATACTTACTCTGTTAATTCCTGCTTTTTTGTATTGTTCTATCTTAAGTTTTGTGACTGTTCCTGGGTTTATTTCTATTGTGATTTCTATATCTTCAAAATTAGTTTGATTTTTTAATAATTTTGATTTTAAGATTTCTAATAGTTTCACAATATATTTTTCATTAATAAAAGATGGCGTTCCACCACCAATATAAATTGTTGTAACATTATAATTTGATAAATTATATTGTTCTAATTCTTTAATTACGTTTTTGATGTATTCTTCTATATAGCTTTCTTTGTTGGTATAAGATATAAAATCACAATAATAACATTTACTTTTGCAAAATGGTATGTGTATATATATTCCTAATTCTTTATTTTCCATCTGCTATCTCCATTATTTTTTTTAAGCGATAATTAACTCCAGATTTGCCAAGTGGTTCTTTTAATAGTTTTCCTAATTCAATTAATGGCATATTAGGATTTTCTAGTCTAAGAATTGCTATTTCTTTTAGGTTATCATCTAACTTTTTAAATTGCCCTGTTTCTTGTAATTTTTTAATAGCTGTAATTTGTAAAACAGAAGCATTTATTGTTTTATTTAAATTAGCTGTTTCACAATTGACAAGACGATTTACTTTTCCTCTCATTTCTTTTTGGATTCTAATGTCTTCAAAGTTCATAACTGCTTTTCCAGCTCCTATTAGTGCTAAAAATTTTGATATTTCTTCTCCCTCTTTTATGTACATAGATGATTGAAAGCTTTTTACATGAACACCTAAATTTTGTAATATTTCTATTGATTTTTCTAAATTTTGCTTGGTACCAAAGTCTACTTCTAAATGATACTCTTTATTAGGATTGTTTACTGAACCAGCCCCCATAAAAGCACCTCTAACAATGGCTTTTAGGCTTTCTTCATTTGTGTTTTCTAATTTTAATAAAACCTGTTCACCTTCTATCTCAACAAATTTGATATTTTTAGTTTTTACTTTTATAATAAAATTTTTACCTGAAACTTCTATTTTGTGGTCAATGTCTAAATTTGATAGTAATTTAGAAAATCTATTTATATTATAGTCACTTTCTGTTGAAAATTTTATTTCTTTATTACTTATTTTAGTATTTCCTGATATTAAATATCCTATCAATTCATTTTTTACTATTTCCTTGTTTGACAAATTGCTGTTTTTGTTTAATTCTTGCTTAATATCTGAAGAAAATGACATTAATCTCCCACCTTTGTTATAATTATTCTATCATTGTCATATAAATCCTTTTTGCCATAAGTATTTACATACTTTTCTTCTTTTTCTATTAATTCTATTACATCTATCTTTTGGTCATAGCCAATTTCTAGGCATAAATATCCTCCATATTTCAAAAACTCATATGATTTACCAATTATTTTATGGTAAAATTTCAAGCCATCTGTTCCCCCATCTAATGCAATACTTGGCTCTTTTTGCACTTCTTTATCTAATGTTTTTATAATATCTTTTTTTATATATGGTGGGTTTGATACAATAATATCATATTTTTCTTTTGGAATACTTTCAAATAAGTCTGATTGGAGAAAAGCAATTTGTTTATCTACTTTTTGTTCTATTGCATTTTTTTCTGCTATCTCTAAAGCTTTATCACTTATGTCAGTTGCTGTAATTTGGCTATCTTTTATGTATTTTGCAAGTGAAACTGCTATCGCTCCACTTCCTGTGCACAAGTCTAAAATCTTTTTTGCATTTATCCTTTTTGCAATTTTAATTACTTCTTCTACCAAAACTTCTGTATCTGGTCTTGGAATTAACACATCTTTGTTTACAAAAAAATTCATTTTCATAAATTCTTGCAAATGTGTTATATGTTGCAAAGGTATTCCTTGCAAAATTTTATTTACTGCATCAAAATATTTTTCTTCTTGGTTAGGTGTTAATTTTTTATCATCATAAACTATTAAGTATTGCCTGTTTTCATGCAATACATACTGCATAAGTATTCTAGCTTTTTGCTTTGGGCTATCAATATTTTGTGTTTTTAATTTTATACTTGCTTTTGTAATTGCTTCTCTAATAGTCATAAAAAACACCTCTTTTCCATTTATTACTAAAATGTCGCAAAAGAAACGTCCCCAATACGACAAATCAATTTGTAATATTCTGCCATATTATACAGGCATTGCTTTTTATTGTTGAATCTGAACTTCGCTCATATACTATTTTCATCTTTTTTCCTACATTTTCCAAATGCTCATTTATTAATACTGATTTACAAAGCCAATCTGTTTTTGTGCACAATAAGTTTCCATTTTCATCAAATATTTTAACTTTTATATCTGTAGTTATGTTTTCATCTGTTGAATTTTCTCCATTAATTTGTTTATATGCTGCATTAAAGATATTTATATCAATTCCTTTTACATCACTATCAAATTCCACTTCAACTTCTTCAGTATTTTGTTCTATATGGTCAAAGTATCTTGCTGTATATTCTCTTTTAGTTTCTTTTCCATCTATTAGTTCTTTACTTTTAGTTGTGTAAATTTCCATATCAAATCCTTTATAATTACT
>CATLUC010000058.1 GCA_950059165.1 uncultured Clostridium sp. | reverse complement strand
TAAAAATATAATATTAGATTTAAATAGTTTGAAACTAAAAAGAAAGAATATGGCAAAGAAAATTGAAAATGCAACATTATTTATAGAAGAAATTGATTCTCATAAAAAGAGCATTTTTGAATTTTGGAAATATAGCAATAAAGATGAAATGGCAAATCTTCCAGAAGGTGAAGAAGAAATCAGTATGATAAAAAAAGTTACCAAAGTTTTTGATTATGAAGAAGACCTAGAAAAATTTGGAAGAATGATGGATAGAGTACAAAGAAAGGAACTTTCAAAAGCTGAAACAGATAGTATTTACATAGCATCTACTAATTTAATAGATATTCTTAATAAGGTAAAAAATAATGAAGTATTGCCAAAAGAAATTGTAGGAAGCCTAAATGATTTAAAGAAAGAAGCAATAGAGGAAAAAACATTAACTGAAAAAGATGAATTTGATATTTTTGGTGGTATTGTTCAAGATATGTCAAAAGTTTCTACAATAAATAATAAAAAACATAGAGAATTAGCTAAAGACAAATTTTCAATTTTGGATATAAATAAAACTACAAAGCAAATTGGCTATAAATTGGCATTAGAAAATATAATAGAAAATGTGAAAAAGGCATTAGAGAAAGTTGTAGTTTCAGAAGACTTACCAGTTTATAAGGCAATGCCAGATAAATTACTAGATGATAAAGAATTTAATGTTTTTAATATTAACCCAGAAGAGGAAATGCAAGAAATTATAAAGGAAGATAAATCAACTAAGATTAATTTTTATAAAATTAATTTAAAAAGAGGAGTTCATGCAATTAGCTTTACAAACAGTATTTTTTATGATAATCAAAATAAGACTTTGCCTGTAGGTCAAGATTTGTCAACAAGGATTTTAGTAGATGTGGCAAAACTAGATATGAAGTCGAAAGAAAAGGCTTCTTTTAAGATAGTTGATTTTGAAAAACAAAAAGATGAATTTTCATCAATTAAAATAAAAACAATTCGTGTGTTTGAATATGATGTATAATATTATAAAGAACTAAAATTTCTCCTTTGCATATAATGTTGCAAAGGAGGTTTTTTTATGAAGAAAGCAAAGCTAATATTGATATTTCCAATGATTTTAGTTTTTCTGTTTTTTGTAAATAATCATTCAAGTTATGCTATAACACCAAGTAATGAGCCAAGATATGAGGGGATTGATGTAAGTAATTGGCAAGGGTACATAGATTACGAAGAAGTAAAAAACAGTGGAATTGAAGTGGTTTATATTAAAGCAAGTCAAGGAAGCAATATAAAAGATGCATATTTTGATATAAATTATGAAAATGCTAAGGCAAATGGTCTAAAAGTTGGTTTTTATCATTTTTTAACAGCCACAAATACTAATGAGGCACAAAGAGAAGCTCAGTTTTTTTCATCTGTAATATCTGGAAAAGAACCAGACTGCAAATTAGTAATGGATTACGAGGTATTTGGTGGTGTAAGTGTAGAAGAATCAAATCAAATTGCACAAGTTTTTTTGGAAAGTGTTAAAAGATTAACAAATAAAGAAATTATAGTATATAGTGATTTATCAAATGCACGAAGCAGATTTAGTAGAAATATTGCCAATAATTATGAATTGTGGCTTGCTTATTATGGAGATTATAATAATCTAAGAGATGTAGAAACTGCTTGGGAAAGATGGATAGGAATTCAGTATACAGATAGAGGAAGAGTAAATGGAATTAGAGGGTCAGTAGACAGAGATTTATATACAGAAAATATATTTTTATCTGATACAGCTCCAATTGCAAATAATCCTAATCCAAATGATAGTATAAATACTGGAAGTGTTTTTTATACAGTAGAAGTAGGGGATACTTTATCAAGTATTGCTAAAAGATATGGTACAACTGTACAAGAATTAGCAACAATTAATAATATATCAAATCCAAATTTAATTTATCCAGGACAAAGTTTAAGAATATTGACTAATTCAACATCTCATGGTGAAGAAACAAGACAAACAGGAAGTATTACATATACTGTACAAAGAGGTAATACTTTATCACAAATAGCAAATAGTTATGGGGTTAGTGTTAGCCATATTGTAGAAATAAATGATATACAAAATCCAAATTTGATTTATCCAGGTGAAAAATTAAGAATTACTGAAAGTGAAAGTGATACTTTAAATCCAGTTTTACAAAATAATTATTATAAGGTGCAAAGAGGCGATACATTAGGTTCAATTGCAAGAAGATATGGAGTAACAGTTAGTTATCTAGTTAATTTGAATGGAATTAATAACCCTAATTTAATTTATCCAGGACAATTGATTAAAGTTTCGTAAAAATTATGAAAAAACATTTCTTAGTTATAAATACTTGAAATATATTATTAGTTAAAGTATAATACAACTATAAATTAAATAAGGAATGAAAATAATGAGAATTAGATATAAGAAATGGGCAAGACCAGAATTAGAAGCAAGTAATTTTTATAGAAACGAACCAGAAAAACTAAAAGGAAAATGGAAAGAAGAATTTAAGAACAAAAACAGGCCTTTGCATCTAGAACTAGGATGTGGAAAAGGTCAGTTTATGGCACAACTAGCCTTAGAAAACCAAAACATTAACTATATAGCAATCGATTTGGTAGATGCAATGCTTGGGCTTGCAAAAAGAAACATAGAGCAAGCCTACAGCGAAGCAAACATAGAACCAAACAATATACTTATTACAAGATTTGACATTGAAAGAATCTTATTATTATTTGATAAACAAGATGAAGTAGAAAGAATTTACATCAATTTTTGTAACCCATGGCCACGTGGTAAACACAGAAAAAAGAGGCTAACACACTCTATTCAACTAGAAAAGTACAAACAATTTTTAAAAGAAAATGGAGAAATCTATTTTAAAACAGATGATGATGAATTATTTGAATCAAGTTTAATCTATTTTGAGGAAAGTAGCTTTAAAATTGACAAAAAAACATATGATTTACATCAAGAGCCAATATTTGAGAAAAACATAGAAACAGAGCATGAAAAAATGTTTTCAGAACAAGGCATCAAAATAAAAGCATGTATTGTACGTAGGATTTAGGTAGGATTTAGGGACGGCCCCAAAATCCTATTAAAATTAAGTGAAAATAGTTACAAATTGAAAAAATTGAATTTTTTAGCAGTTAGGGAGATATAAAAAAATGGAAGAACAAGAAGTTATGAAACATAGAGAAGACAAGGAATTTATGATGCAAGCTGTCAGTGAAAATGGCAAATTTTTAGATTTAGCTTCAGATGATTTAAAAGATGATAAAGAATTAGTCAAAAAGGCATTAGAGCAAGATAGTGAAGCACTTGAATTTGCAAGTGATAGACTAAAAAATGACAAAGAAATTATAATGAAAGGAGTTCAAGGTGCGCCTTGGACAATTTGTTATGCTTCAGAAGAATTAAGAGCAGACAGAGAAATAGCAATAGAAAGTTGTAAAAATTATGGACAAGCTTTATACTATGTTTCAGAAAAATTAAGAGATGACGAAGAAATAGCAAAAGTTGCAGTACAAAATAAGGGTTCAATAATTAAATATGCAAGTGATAGATTAAGAGATAATAAGGAATTAGCGCAAATTGCGCTAAAGCAAGACAAACGGAGCATATCATTTTCTGTCTTGGAGATTAAGGCAAGACGAAGACATAAAAGCGATTATGTGACAATGGGTGTGACAATGGGGACGTTTCTTTTTGCACATTTTTGTGAAATTTGGGACACATCTTATAATAAATAGTGCAACAAAATATATAAATTAGAAAAAAGCGAATGGAAAGTAATTTTTATATTTTATTGCATTTATAAAATAATAGATATGTCCCCACTGTCACAAAAATGTGCAAAAAGAAACGTCCCCAATTGCACCTTGGTAAAATTTGAAAAAATGCTTGTACTTTTTTGTATTTACCTATATAATAAAGCTATAAATAAAAAAGGAGAATGTAAAATGTCATTTATTGAAGAAATAAAACAAAGAGCAAAACAAGATATTAAAACAATTGTATTGCCAGAGGCAGAGGATGTTAGGATTTTAGAGGCGACTCAAAATGTATTAAAAGAGAAGTATGCAAATATCATATTAGTGGGAAATCAAGAAAAAATAGAGCAAAAGGCAAAGGAAAGTAAAATAGATATTCAAGGTGCAAAAATTGTTGACCCAAGTACTTCTAAGCAATATGATGAATATGTAAATTTATTGTATGAACTTAGAAAACATAAAGGAATGACAATAGAACAGGCAAAAGAGCTAGTAAAAGAACCAGTTTATTATGGTATGTTAATGGTAAAAAAGGGTGAAGCAGATGGGTTGGTTTCAGGAGCTGTTCATTCTACTTCAGATACTTTAAGACCAGCCTTACAGATATTGAAAACTGGAGAGGGAACAAAATTGGTTTCAGCATTTTTTGTTATGGTTGTACCAAATTGTGAATATGGAGAAAATGGAACTTTTATTTTTGCTGATAGTGGTCTAAATGAAAATCCAAATGCAGATAATTTGTCTGAAATTGCAATTTCTTCTAGTAAGAGTTTTAGGCAATTAATTGGAAAAGAGCCAAAAGTAGCAATGCTTTCTTATTCAACTTATGGAAGTGCTAAGTCAGAACTAACTGAGAAAGTGATAGAAGCAACAAAATTGGTAAGGGAAAAAGATAGTAGTATTCTAGTAGATGGAGAATTACAGTTAGATAGTGCTATTGTGCCAGAAATTGCAGAATTTAAAGCACCACGGAAGCCCTTTAAAAGGAAATGCAAATGTTTTGATTTTTCCTAATTTGGATACAGGTAATATCGGCTATAAGTTGGTACAAAGGTTGGCAAAGGCAGAGGCTTATGGCCCTCTTTGTCAAGGGATTAGTAAGCCAGTAAATGATTTGTCAAGAGGATGCAGTAGTCAAGATGTGGCAGGGGTTGTGGCTATTACTGCTGTTCAAGCCCAACAAAATCGATGAAAAACAACATCTTTCGTCGCTACTATGTATAAAAATTTCCTCGATATACAACTCGTATTATCTCAAAAATTTGTATACATAGTAGCGACGAAATATAATATTTTTCATCAATTTTGAAATTTAGGAGAAAGCTTCGTCTTGCTGTGTTACTAAAGCTCGAAAAATGCTCGACGTACCTTAAGTACGCCTTCGCTTTTTCTTTACTTTAGTGCCTTGCAATACTTGCTTTTGATTTAATTTGAGGAAGTAAAGAAAAAACATCATCTTTTGTGGCTACTTTGTACAAAAATTTCCTCGATATACAACTCGTATTATCTCAAAAATTTGTATACATAGTAGCGACGAAATATAATATTTTTCATCAATTTTGAAATTTAGGAAAAGGAGAGAGTTCTATGAAAGTTTTAGTTTTAAATTCTGGTAGTTCTTCTTTAAAGTATCAAGTAATTGATATGGAAACAGAGGAAATGCTAGCAAAGGGATATTTTGAAAGAATTGGTCAACCAAATTCATTTTTAACACATAAAGTTAATGGAGAAAAGCACAAATTCGAACATCCAGCAAAAAACCATGAACAAGCTATTAGTTTTGTTTTAAACCGTTTGACTAATAGTGCCTATGGTGTATTAGGAAGCTTAGAAGAATTAGGTGGAATAGGTCATAGGGTAGTTCATGGTGGGGAAAAGTTTAGTGATAGTGTTATTATAATAGATGAGGTGATAGAAGAAATTAAAAAATGTTCAGATTTAGCACCATTACACAACCCAGCATGTATTTTAGGAATTGAAGCTTGCAAAAAAATTGTTCCTAACATGAAAATGGTTGCTGTATTTGACACTGCTTTTCATCAAACTATTAGTAAAGAAAAATATATTTACCCAATTCCTTACAAATATTATAAAAAATATGGTATTAGAAAATATGGATTTCATGGCACATCACACCAATATGTTTCTAGCAGAGTAGCTGAAATTATGGGAAAAGATATAAAAGACCTAAAAATTGTAAACTGCCATTTAGGGCAAGGTTGTAGTGTTTGTGCAATAAAAAATGGAAAATCTGTAGAAACAAGTATGGGATTAACTCCACTTCGGTGGGATTCCTATGGGAACAAGAAGTGGGGATTTAGACCCATCTATACTTACTTATTTAATGCAAAAAGAGAATTTGTCTTATGATGATATGAATTTTGTTTTAAATAAAGAGTCAGGTGTTTATGGAATATCAGGTGTTTCAGTGGATTTTCGTGATATTGAAACAGAGGCAATATCTGGTGGAAAAGAAGCAATACTTGCTTTAGATGTGTTCCATTATCTAACAGCATCTTATATTACAAAATGTGTAGTTGCTATGGGTGGAATTGATGTTTTGACTTTTACAGCAGGTGTAGGAGAAAAAGGACCTATCTCTAGGAAAGCTATTTGTGAACAGTTAGAGTTTTTGGGAGTTGAAATTGATGACGAAAAAAATAAAATAAGAGGTGAAGAGGCAGAACTATCAAGCGAGAACTCAAAAGTTAAGATTTATACAATTCCAACAAATGAAGAATTGATGATAGCAAGGGAGACTTTGAAACTTTTATAAATAGAAAATCTCAAGTAAAACAAGATGAAGTGATATATTATCCTATTCATCTTGTTTTACTTTTACTCTAAATCGTCATCATCATATTCATAGTATTACTTGTATAGTAAGCTTATCTACATAAAAATAGCAAATTTCTATCAAATATTATTTCAAAAACTCTCGACAAAATTCAAATAAAATGATAATATAATACTGTAAAAAATAAAGAACATTCACATATAAGAACAAATCGTTATATTATTTAGAAAGTCTCAGGCATGACTTTAATAATATATAAAAAAGAAAGGAAGAAAAACATGAAAATTTTAGTATTAAACTGTGGTAGTTCATCATTAAAATACCAATTGATAGACATGGAAACAGAAGAAGTATTAGCATCAGGAAAATACGAAAGAATAGGAGAAAAAGAAGCATTTATCACACATAAAGCAAAAGGACAAAAAAAGCAAATAGAAAACCCAGCATACAACCATACAGAAGCAATAGAATTTGCTTTAAAACAACTAACAAACCCTGAATATAAAGTAATAGACAGCTTAGATGAAATAAACAGCATAGGGCATCGTCTAGTACATGGTGGAGAAAAAATTGCAGAATCTGTAAAAATTGATGACAGTGTAATTGAAGTTTTAAAACAATGCACAGACTTAGCACCATTACATAACCCAGCATGTATTTTAGGAATAGAGGCTTGTAAAAATGTAATGCCAGGAAAACCAATGGTAGGAGTATTTGATACAGCATTCCATCAATCTATTCCAAAACAAAGATACATTTATCCAATTCCATACGAATATTATGAAAAATATGGAGTTAGAAAATATGGTTTCCACGGAACATCACATATGTATGTATCACAAAGATTAGCAGAAATAGAAAACAAACCAATAGAAGACCTAAAAATTGTAACTTGTCACTTAGGTCAAGGGGCTAGTATATGTGCAATTGAAGGTGGAAAGTCAGTAGATACAAGTATGGGATTAACACCACTTCGGAGGAATTCCAATGGTTACAAGAAGTGGAGATTTAGACCCATCAATTCTTTTATACCTAATGAAAAAAGAAAAACTGTCTGCTGAAGAGATGGAAAATATCTTAAACAAACAATCAGGAGTGCAAGCAGTATCAGGCTTAGTGCCAGACTTTAGAGAAATTGAAAATGCAGCAAATAATGGAGAAGAAAGAGCAATTATAGCACTAGATAATTTCAAATATTCAATTGCAAGTTATATCGCAAAATATGCAATAGCTATGAATGGAATTGACTACATTGTATTTACAGGTGGTATTGGAGAAAATCAAATAAACATTAGAAAAGGAATTTGCGAGCAATTAAAATTTATGGGTGTAGAAATAGATGTAGATGCAAACCAAGTAAGAAGTGAAGAAAAACTAATTTCTAAACCAAGTTCAAAAGTAAAAATATATATTATTCCAACAAACGAAGAGCTAATGATTGCAAAAGAAACAAAAAGATTAGTAAATAACTAAAAATTATCAAAGCCAAAAGATGTTATTATTTATGTTTTTAGTAATAGCAAAATTTATTAGCAACCGTGTACCTTCAAGCGAAGCGAGAAAGGAATTGATTAAAATGAAATTTGATTTAGATGATGAGGATTTTACATTTCAAGATGAAGCAATCTTTATGGACTTAAATCGCCAAATGGAAAGCAGACAACAAATATTCAAAAGCAATAACAACAATACATTTGGATTTAATAATGACTCAATATACAATAAAATAGAACAAAAGGAGCATTATTAAAATTTTATGACCTTTTAGATTACTTATATGCTCCGTCTTTGTTCGATCGCGAAAATTGCTTTGCAATTTTCTGTGAAATGATTTCTATTATAGGAAGTTCGGAGAACTTTTCTATAATAGAACAATAAAATTTGATAGGATTTTGGGGCCGTCCCCAAATCCTACAAAAAAGATACTAACGAAAAGGATGTAATTATGAAAAAAGTTATTATACAAGCATTAAAAAACTATAAATGGAAATTACTTCTGCAACTTACTTTAATTGCCATTAATATTTATTTGTTGACAATTCCTGCAAAAATTATAGGAGAAATTGTAGATAATTTATATAATATAGAAGCTAACAAACAAGCTATTATGACCAATACATATTACTTAATTGGAATATGTATTGTTTTGCTACTTGTAAGAGTAAGCTGGAAGTATTATGAAGGATACATAGCAAGAGGGATTGAAAAAGATATTAAAGCAAAGCTATTTGAAAGATTTTTAAAATTAAAAATAAAAGAAATACAAAACATAAAAAATGGCGAAATTATGTCATATTTTGTAAAAGATACAAATGAAATAAGAAGTGCAGTTTATAGGATATTTTCACATGGTTCAAGAATAGTATTTACATTTATTATTGCGACTTTCCAAATGGCACAAGGTGTAAATATTTATTTAACATTGGCAACTTTATGTCCTATTTTGCTTGCAGCATTTCTTATAATAAAAATTAAAAAATATGTTGAAATCAGCTTTAAAAAAGCACAAAATAAATTTACAGAAATGTCAGAATATATACAAGAAAGTACAGATAGTATTAGAACAACTAAAGCATATTCTTGTGAAGGAAGTCAATTAAAAACATTTATTATTAAAAACAGGCAGGTTCGTCAAAGTGACAATACAGTTGATATTTATTCAAATTTATTAACAACATGTATTGATATCTGTTTCGGACTTTGTTATGCAATTGCGTTTATTTATGGTTCTAAATTAGTTTTAGATGGAATAATTACAGTTGGAGAGTTAATTGCATTTAATGGATATATTGGTTTATTTGTAGGCCCTGTTAGCTGGTTACCAACAGTAATTGCAAGATTTAAAAGAGCTCAAATATCATATGAAAGATTAGATAAAGTTTTTGCATTAGAAAGAGAAAAAATAACAGTGGGAAAAATCAATGTAAAAGAAAAGCTAGAAGGAAATATTGAAATAAAAAATCTAAACTTCCATTATCCAGATATGATAGATAAAGCATTAGACAATATAAATATTGAAATAAAAAAAGGCGAAACACTTGGAATTATAGGAACAATTGGAAGTGGTAAAACAACACTTATGAATTTATTAACTAGATTATATAGTATTCCAAATGGAAAAATCAAAATAGATGGAAAAGATATAAATGAAATAGATATTGAAACATTAAGAGAAAATATTTGTTATATTACACAAGACAATTTTCTATTTTCTTCTACATTAAAAGACAATATTAGTTTATTTAAAGATGAATACAAGGAAGATGAAATAAAAGAAAGTACTAAAAAAGCTGTTATTTACGAAGAAATTAAACAAATGCCAGAAGGAATTGAAACTGAAAT
>CATLUC010000057.1 GCA_950059165.1 uncultured Clostridium sp. | reverse complement strand
TTAAATATTGTTATTTGGGAAATATAGACGAATTACCAACAGAAACTAAAAAACAGGTATTAGAAATAAGAACAAAAGCAGAAATAATTGAAGACCATGAATTTTGGAAATATGAAAATTTGCAAAAAGTTGAATTATTAGATGGAGTATTAGAGATAAAGCCACACGTTTTTCATTTATGTAGATTAAAAGAACTAAAATTAGGAAAAGGAATAAAAAAAATACCATATAATTGTTTTGGGGTATCTGGATTAGAAAAATTAGAAATACCAAGTAATATAAAAAGTATAGGTAATAGTGCTTTTTATAATTGTTCTATAAAGGAAGTAATATTTGAAGAAGGATTAGAAGAAATAGAGAGATATGCCTTTGGTTCAAATGAAATGAAACAAATAAAGATACCAAAAAGTGTAAAAAAAATAGGCGCATCAGCATTTACACGCAATGAAAACAATTTAAGAGTACAAATATTAGGAGATGAAAAAATAGAAATTGCTAAAGAGGCATTTGATGCTAACACACAAGTAGAAGTAACACATAACAAAGATGTAAAATTAACTTATGGATGGCTATGGTCGTCATCATTTGAAAAAGAAAAATTTAAAATAGTTCGAGTAGAAAACATAGGAGAAGAAGACAAACCATTAGACGAAGAATGCACTAGAAGAATTGAATTGAGCAAAAAATGTTTTTATCAGTTATACAAAGTTGAACACACTCCAACAGTCCATCCACAAATGCCAAATAAACCTAATGAAGTTGATAATGAAAAACCATCAAATCCTACAAATCCAAGCAATGGAATAGAACGTTAAAGTTATAAATCTAGCACATAGAACAAATTCACTTAAAAGCCAAAGAGAAAAGTCAAAATTGTGCAAATATTAAGTTTTTTAAACTCTTTTTTTATGTATATTACGACATAAAATACAGATACCCGTAAGAAAACGACAAAATCTGCAAATGGAATGTAATAAAAAAAACAAATAAATTTAATAAAATAAGCCAATCTCAGTTTCCGTAACATAATAAATATAATACTAGAATTACTAGTATTTTTTTTTAATTTTAAATAATATAAAATAATATTAATAATAATTATAAACACATATACAAAGGAGCTTGAAGGTTGAAAAATTTAATTCTTTTCCAACCAGATTTGTGCCTTAGGAAGGAATGAGATTAAAAATGAAAAATACAAAGACAACAAAGAAAATTAGTAAAAAAAGACTAACCTTATTTTTGGCTATTGTTTTAATAGTTGCTATTAGCATATATGTGGTTTCAGCAAATTATGACAAAATAGCAGAAATTAGGAAAAATGTATTGCAAATGGAAGAGCTAGAAAATGCGAAAACAATACAAACTCAAGATATAGAAGTAGGAGAAAATGCAATAATTTCATCAATAGAAATATCAGAAAGACAAACTGGTGCAGGACCATTTGATGAAAATGATGAACCAGGTAATGACTCTGCAATGAAAAATGATATTGTCCGTTCTTTTGATAACATCAAGTATACCATTGAGCATAATATGGAATTAAAGTCTGAAGTAGCAACACAGGGAAATGTTGTAGCTTATAAAGGTGGCATTATTGAGGTAAAAGCAGAAGTTCCAGAAGATTGCACAAGTATAGCAAAATGGGATATAGAATCTATAAAATGGACAAATGACATACAATTAGAAGAAGATGGAAGAGTATTAACTGCTAGATATGCAATGAAAAAAAATAGTATAACTGTACCAGGAGTGCAAAGTCTAGATTTCACATTAAAAGTATTATCAGCACCAAATGGAAAAGAAATAATACCAACATTTACAAGTAAATTAATAGGAAATTCAGAAGAAGAAGTAGCAACTTTAACAGATGAGCCTATAATAGTAAGTGCAGCACCATCTTATAATATACAACTTGTAAAAAAAGCAGATTTAGACTATAGAAGTTACTTTGATCCAGAAACAAAAAATGAAGTTCAAGAAGCAACTCAAAGTAGCATATATGGTCGTATGCAAGGATATGCTATAACTTTACAGTTATACAATGCAAATGAAGCCAAAGGACTAAAAGGAATAGAATTACCACAAGGAGATATTTCATTTGATTTGAAATTTGGAGAATATAATGGACAAAATGAAATATCACAAAAAGAAGGATATACACCAATATTATGGGATTATGCAGAAAATGAACAATTTGATACAGGAACAAATGGTAATAATTTAGTTTGGACTGCAAGTAGTAACTCAAATTATGGTAGACAAATAGCACCATATAATGCAGGCGGTGGAAGAGATGCTTGTTATAATGGTGGTAGTTGGAAAATCCAAGCAGATAGAAGCAATCAAACTTTATACCATGTTACAATAAAGAATTACAAATTTGATATGGAAAATTTTAAATTTCCTACTAAAAATGCAGAAGATCCAGTAGTAAAAGAAAGTGTATATAAAAACAATGTAGGTTGCTTTAGTGCAGGATATGTTCAAGTAATTATGCAAATGCCAGAAATTATAGATGAAATTAGCAATGTAGAAATGAGAGCAACTGTATCAAATTTAAAAGCAACATCTGTAACAAATCAAAAAGCAAAAGACACAAACCGTGAAGATGATGTTTTAAAAACATCAATTACACTTTATCCAGAAGGAACCTACAACAAAAGCAATTATTTCTGTCATAGTGAAAGAGTTGAAAGTGATACAGAACATATAGCATCTAGCCCAGAACAAGGTGATGCAGATATAGCAATAGGAGAAAATGTATATATTTGGGGAAAAGTAGGATTAGGTAATAGTAATGAAACAAAAATAAAAGCAATTAATGTATTACAAAAATTTGATGATAAAGCATTTTCAATACCAGAAGATGCAACAAGTGGAGACGGAAAAAAAGTAAGGCAAGAGGGAAAATTAAAAACATTATATGCAGCAAAGCCAGACAAAACAGGTTGGAAAGATGATGATGAAATGCAAGATGCAAAAGAACAAGATTTAATTTACTTTCCAAGTATGTTTGAACTACAAGAACAAGGTTATAAATGTGTAGGTGTATTATTTGAAGATAGAAACTTAAATGGAAGAGGTGGATATCAATATTACTATGGAATAAGAACATTCATAAGTGATAATGCTGAAATCGGAAAAGTATATCAAACTGTAAATGATGTAACAATTTGGGATTATGATACTGAATTTTCATTTGCCAATAAAAAATATACTTATGATAAAGAAAATGGGTTAAAATATGAAGATTTAAATTATCCAAAACCATTAATTACAGAATATAATGGCAAAAACGTAAATATACCAAGATATGTTAAAACTCAATATGATGAAAATGGACAAATAGTAATGGGAACACATAATGGAGAACGTTCAGGAAACTCAATATTAATAATAGGAGCAGATTTAGGAGTTAAAAAAACAACAAATAGATTGGGATATAATAGTGATCAATATGATTTGGCTAGTAAAGAATGTCAAGTAAAATATATAATCACTCCTACTCTAACAAATAAAGGCAATAACATAAAAGGAATACATATAAAAATAACAGATACATTACCAAAAGGGCTTACATATGAAGTAGGAAGTTGTAATTATGAAGAGCCAGAAATAACTGTAAATAAAGATGGAACAACAACTTTAGTGTGGTATATGTATAATTGTACAGTAAATGAACAAATACCAAATATTTATTACACAGCAAATATTGACAAAAATACAAAAAATAATACTAAATATAGTTCTGAAGTTGTTATATCAGAGGTATTAAATGATGGCGAAAAAACAAAAATAGGAATGAATAATTTAGAGAAAAGAAAAGGTAAAGTAGAAATTACCATTAAAAATTCAGCTAGTTATAGCTTATATAAAATGACTGAAACACCAGGAATAGAAGAAAATGGAACAATACACTACAAGATAGTTGCCTCAAATAATACAGATGCTGATTTAGATACATTTCAATTATTAGATAAATTACCATTAGAAACAAATGGTACTAAAATAGAATTACAAAATATTACAGTAAATAAAAAGAAAAATGAAAATAACAAAACAGTTGATATAGATAATATAAAAGTGTTATACACAAATCAAGAATTAATGAAAGAAGTTGAAGGAGAAGAAGACAGTAAAGTAGAAATACAAGTAACAGACGAAGATTTTGGAGAAACCTCAATATGGCAAGAAATAGAACTAGGAGCAGATCTACCTGAGGGTACATTAGCAAGTGCTATTGCATTAAAAGGAACACTAGAAGAAAACACACATATAGAAATTGATTTATATTTAAAAACTAAAAACAATAAAGCAAATGATATTTATAAAAATAAAGCAGTAATGCAAACACAACAAGGAAGAACTCGAGAAACATTAGAAGTACAAGTAAAAGTAATTGATAGAATTATTTCAGGAAAAGTATGGGAAGACTATGATAGAAATGGAATAATGGACTACTTTGAAGAAAAAATGAGCAATGTAGAAGTTATATTATATAATTCTACTAATACAGAAATAGATAGAACAAGAACAGATCAAGAAGGAAATTATCAATTTCATAACCTTGCAAAAGGAAATTATAAAGTAAAAGTAAATGTGCCAACCAATTTTTATATGACATTAAAAGGTGTAGGAGGTCTTTTAGGAATAAACAATAAATTTAATCAAACAACAAATACAACAGATTTAATACAACTATCAGAAAACACATCATCATTAACTTTGTTAAAAAACAATGTTAATGCAGGACTATACCAAGATAGGTACAAATTACATATAACAAATTATAGAGCAGAAACAGATATAAAGATAAAAAATACTATTTATGCTATAACAGGAACAGGAATTGGATTACAAGGACCAGAATATAAAACAGATCAAGATGGGCAATTTGAAGTATATTTAGTACCAAATCAAACATATATATTGAAACAAACAGATATATCTACATATGATTATATGTTAAATGAAAGCCCAATTATATTTAAGGTAGTAAGAGTAAATGGTGCTTTACAATTACAAGTACAAAGTGGAAAAATAAAAACAAGTAAAATTGAGCAAACATCAAATGAAGAAATATCAGATGTTTATATAGATATTGAAAATGAACCTAAATACAATATAAGAATTACCCAATATGAAAAAGATACAACAAATACCATATCTTATGTACGATTCAGAGTAAAAGGAAAAGATATGGGAAAAGAAGGTAAAGTATATCAAACTAATGTTAATGGTATTGCAATTATCCCAAGCTTATCATTAGATGAAACATATACAGTAGAAGAAGAATACGCAAAAGGCTACTATTATAAAAATAAAGTATTTACTGTAAAGATGGTACGTAATAATGGAAAACTAGAAATAGAATATAATGGAGTAGAAACAAGAGAAGAACCATTTGTTGAAGAAAGAGAATCAAGACCAGTTATAGAACTTAGTTTTGATAATGTAAGCATACCTAAATATTCTTTAGAACTATCTAAAATAGGAGAAAAAACAGGAAGACTTTTACCAAATGCACACTTTGAAATAGAAGGAGAAGGAAGAGATGAATCAACAGAAAAAGAGTATGCAACAGCAGAAAATGGAATTCTAACAATTGATAAATTGTATGAAAATGAAATATATACATTAAAAGAAGTAGTACCACCAATTGGATATAAAATGAAAGAAGAAACTTTAAAATTCAGAGCAACACAAGTAGATGGTATATGGGACTTTGAAGTACTGGAAGGACAATTTTTAGAAGATAAAGTAATAGAAGGAAACAAAATTAAAGTAAAATATGAAAATGAATTATTATTCAAATTACAAAAAACAGATGAAGAAACAGGAGAACCATTAGAAGGAGTAAAATTTAAAATAACAGACTTAGAAGGAAAAGAAGCAACAGATTTAGATGGTAATCCAATTGGAGAAATTGAAAATATTGATGGACAAGAAATGCGTGTTGTTACAACTGACAAAGATGGGTTATATACAGCAGAAATTGCACAAGGATTATATAAAATTGAAGAAGTACAAACAATTAATGGATATGAATTACCAGAAGAGCCAGTTCAATACTTTGGAATTGATGCATCACAAGAAGGAAAAGAAGGAGTAGAAGAAATATGGGCAACAGAATTTTCAACTAATAATAGTGATATAATAGAAAGAGTTGCAATAACAAGTGATGGAGGAAGAGTATTTGGTGGACAAATAGGTGGAAAAGTAGCAACTGGTGGTGGAACATTAGGAGATTCAAATGTAGCAAGCTATGTACTAGTAAAATATGATGCAGATGGAAAATTAGTATGGCAAACAACTTGTAGTTATGGTTATATTAATTTTGTTAAAGAAACTAAAAATGGAGGGCTTCTAGTTGTAGCAAACAAAGGAGTTATGGTATTCCAAAAAAATACAACTGGATATACACTAGAATGGGAAAAAGGATTAAATTATACACTTAGATATATTGATGAAACCATAAATGGTGGATTTGTAATAGCAGGTCAAAGTGATGCAAATATACGTATTGAAAGATATGAAAAATCAGGAAATACTTATACTCAAACATGGGAAACAACAATTACTGGTGGTATAGCAACTAGTAGTTGGGATGAAACACAAGTATTTATTACAGCATTAATGGTAACACAGGATAATGGAATTATAGTAGGAGGAGCTACTAAAGGAAATATCAAATTACCAAATGGAGAAGTTTTAAGTAACTCAAAAGCAGTTGATAATACTGTTTTACTTAAATATGACGAGAATGGAAATGGATATACATTTAACTGGGGTAAAAGAATTTATGGTGCAACAAATAGAATAACAGGCATTACCGAGACAACTGATGGCGAATATGTAGTAGGAGGATATTTTAGTGAAACAATCCAATTAAGTAATAGATTAGAGCTAGAAAGCAAGGGAGAAAGAGACAATTTAGTCGTAAAATATGATAAATTTGGAAATATTAGATTTGGATTTGGCTTAGGAGGAGAAAATGACGAAATAGTAAACCATATTGATAAAATGACAGATGGTGGATTTGCAATAGCAGGTTCTATGTCAAGTAATATCACCCTAGAAAATGGGCAAGAAATTACACCTAAAGGTAATTTTGATGCATTTATTGCAAGATTTGATAAAGATGCACATGTAAAATGGGCGAAAATATATGGTGGAGAACAAAAAGATTATTTTACATGTTTAGATATTAATGAAAATGGTAGAATTTTATTAGGAACATTAAAAAAAAAAAAAAAATTTACATTAGATAATGGACAAGAATTGAATGGAATTAGTAATAACGTAGATGCAGCTTTAATTGAAATACAAGAAGTAGAAACACAACCAGAAATACCAGAAACAAGCGAAATAAATTATCAAAACAGCAAACGTTTATACAATATAACAACAGGAGTAGAAGGAACAGGTGGAAACATTTCAGGAGAAAATGAAGAACCATATGAACAAGTAATATACACAAAAAACTCTGAAAAAGATATCATAATAACCCCAAAAGAAGGATATGAAGTAAGTTCTGTTAAAGTAAATGGAAAAGAAATTGAATTTACAAGAAATAATGATGCAACAGTAGTATTAGACAAATTTACAAATATACAAGAAGACATACATGTAGTTGCAACATTTACAGCAAATCCAGCACAAGTAATTGTACATCATTATATTCTTAATACAACTAGAAGTTTAGCACTAGATGAAATAATACGTGGTGAAGTTGACAAAGAATATGAAACAAAACCAAAAGATGATATTGAAAGATATGAAGTAGAAACAAACGAACTACCACAAAATGCAAAAGGAGTTATGACAGTAGAACCAATAGAAGTAACATACTATTATAGTAGAAGAGATGCGAAAGTAACAGTACACCATTACTTAGATGGAACAACCGAAAAATTAGCTCAAGACGAAGAAATAGAAGGTAGAATTGGTTCAGAATATCAAACACAAAATACAAATATTCCAGGATATGATGTAATTAATGAAAAATGGCCTTCTAATAGCTTTGGAAGTATGCAAGAAAGAGAAACAGAAGTAATTTACTATTATAAGAAAAAAGAAGCTAAAATTGTAAATAATAGTATTTCTAAAAACGGAACAGAACTAATGGAAACAGAAAATCAAAAGCTGGAATATACATTAAAATACAATGCAGAAATATCAGATGTACTAGGAAATGCACAAATTACAATAACAGATTATTTACCATTTGAAATAGATGAAGAAAACTCTAACTTAAATGAAGGAACTTATAACAAAGAAGAAAAAACAATAACTTGGGAAGAAACAATAGAAAACATAAATACATATGAAAATGGAAATAAAAAAATTGAAATAACTAAAAATATTGAGCTTGTATGGAAAAACATGAATTATGGACAAAAAAGCTTTATCAATTATGCAGAAGCAAAAATCACAGTTGACAATGTCCAAAAAGAAACAGGGAAAATACCAGCAAGAACCCAAACAAACTTTACAAAAAATGTAACAGTTATTAAAAAATGGAATCATACAAACAACCAATACCCATTGCCAAAAACAGTTAGATATCAACTAAAAAATGGAGAAACAGTAGTAGCAGAAAAAGACTTAACAGAAGAAAACAGAATAAACAATGTAGAATTTAGTGAAAATGAAGATATTTGGAGTTGGGAATTTACAAACTTAGAAAAATATGATGAACAAGGAAATGAAATTGATTATCAAGTTGAAGAAACCCAAGTAAATGAAAAAGACTTGGTATACTATCAAAAAGATATCAATCAAGAAACAAAAACCATAACAAATACATTCATTGGACCAATTATTTCAAGCAGTAAAACAGCAACAACTTCTAAAGGATTAGACTATGTAGTAGAAGGAGAAAAAATAACATATACAATTACAGTAGAAAATGCAGGGGGATTAGCAAAAGATGTTGTAATAAAAGATATAATCCCAAAAGGAACAACATTTATTGAAAATTCAGTTAAAATAAATAATGAAACAACTACAAATAAGGCAGAAGACTTAGAACAGGGAATTACTGTAAATGTACTAGGAAAACAAGAAGAAACAAATGGAAAAGCAGTATTAAGTTTTGATGTTATAGTAAACAAATTACAAGAAGGAACATTTGAAGCAAATATTAGGAATACAGCATATGTAGATGACAAACCAACACCTGAAGAAACTATAAATAATGTAAAAAAATCAAGTATAAAAGTTACTAAAGAAAGCAATCCAGTAAGTGGAAGTAAAGTAAAACTAGGAGACAAAATAACATATACAATAAAACTACAAAATGAGGGAAGTGTATTTGGAGATATTATTGTAAAGGATACAATTCCAAGTGGAACAACATTTGTGGAGAACTCAATTAAAATAAATGGAGAAAAAGCCAACAAAACACAACAAGACTTAGAAAAAGGAATAATTGTAAGAATACCTGAAAAACAAGAAGTAACAGTAAGTTTTGAAGTAACAGTAGACAAATTGGAAGATATGACAAAAATAAAAAATGTAGCATTAACAACAACGATACCAGACAAATTAACAAATAAAGAAAATCCAGAAAAACCAATTGACCCAGAAAACCCAAATGCTCCAATTGACCCATATGACAAAGAAAACCCAATAAATCCAGAAGAGCCAAACAAACCAACAAATGAAACGCAAAATACATATGTAGAACCAATAATAACAACAAGTAAAACAGCAGTGACAGCTAAAGGACTAGACTATGTAGTAGAAGGAGAAAAAATAACTTATACTATAACAGCAGAAAATGCAGGGGGATTAGCAAAAGATGTAGTAATAAAAGACAATATTCCAGAAGGAACAACATTTGTAGAAAACTCAATTAAAATAAATGGAGAAACAACAACAAATACAAATCAAAATTTAGAACAAGGAATTACTGTAAATGT
>CATLUC010000056.1 GCA_950059165.1 uncultured Clostridium sp. | reverse complement strand
AACAAAAAACACGAAATTATATGCAATTTTTGAAGAAGCAACAGTAACAATTAGCTTTAATGCAAACGGGGGGAATGGACAGTTAGATGAAATAACTGTAAAACAAGGGAAAGAAACACAGTTACCAAATAATGAAACTATAACAAGACAAGGATATGTATTCAAAGGCTGGAATACAATGCAAGATGGAAGTGGAACAACTTATAATAATAATGCTAATATAACAGCTACAGAAGATACTACATTATATGCTATGTGGGAAGAAAACATAGTAGCAACTCTAAGCATTACAAATAAAAAAATTACAGAAGGGACAACAATAAACTTAGGTGGAATAGCAGGAAATAACATTCAAAATGTGGAACTAAAAGCAGGAAATATAACATTATACTCAGAAAACAATATTGGAACAACAACTTATAGTAAAAACAAAATACCATTAACAGAACTTAAAAATTTAGAACAATTAGCTTTTTATGATGACATGACAGTAACCTTAGAAATAACAACAAATGTAGGAACAAAAGGAAATGCAAGCCTAACAAACGTAAAAAATTATACAGTAAGCACATCTACACAATTAAAAGCTTTTGCAAATGTTGTAAATAATGGAAATGCATTAGAAGGAGAAACAATAATACAATTAGCATATGTTGACTTACAAAAACAGCAATGGACACCAATTGGAACAACAAGCAAACCTTTTAAAGGCGTATATAATGGGGATTATAACACAATAGATAACTTATATATTCATACAACAAGTCAAGATAACCAAGGACTATTTGGATGTATTGTAAATTCAACAATTCAAAATCTAATCTTAGAAAATATCGATATAAATGCTCCTAATGGAATGTATGTAGGTGGAATAGTGGCACAATGTGAAGAGGTTACAATTTCAAGATGTGGAACTAGTGGAACAATAGAAGGGTATGGTCGCGTGGGACGGAATAGTTGGACAGCCTTATATAGGAAGAGAAGGTCCAAAATGGATTATAAAAGAATGTTATAATAAAGCAGATATTTCAAGAACCACTAATGATACAGAATATAGAGCAGACGTAGGATATATAGGAGGAATATCAGGTGGAATTTGGTATAATAATAGTGAAATAGTTTCTTGTTATAATACAGGAAAAGTAGATGGAACAGGATGTTGGACAGGAGGAATATCTGGTGGAATGGGAGAAAGCAAAATAAAAAATTGTTATAATACTGGAAATGTAGTTTCGCAATACAATGTAACATGGGCCTGTGTAGGAGGAATTTCTTGTTCTACTACGTATTATGATACCACTTATGGGCAAAAAAAATCAAATGAAATTATAAATTGTTATAATTTAGGGAAAATACAAGTTAAAGGACAAACACCATTTGTATATATGGGAGGAGTTTTAGGATTAATTCAATTAGGACATACAAACATAAATAATTGTTATAGTTCAGGAGGTATGTCTACACAATATACTGATAATATTAAATACGGAGGAATTCTAGGAAGAATAGTCAACAATGAACAAACAACAATAACTAATTGTTCTACTACATCGGCAATGGCAATAGGACAAAATGAAGGAACTAGCACAAGTCAAACAATTACAAATGTAAATGGTGGGCAAACTAATTTACCAAGTGTATTATCAGTAATAAACACAGATAATAATGGAGTTTTTGTAGAAGATAGCAAAAATATAAACAATGGGTATCCTATTTTAAAATGGCAATTAGAAAATTAAAGATGTGTCCCTGATTTCACAAAAATGTGAATTAGGGACGTTTCTTTTGGCACATTTTTGTGAAAAAGGAAACGTCCCCAATGGCACATAATAAATTTTTTTTCAAAAAAACTATACAAAAACTAAAAACTAATGATATAATGAAAGCCAAAGAGAGATTTGGAAAGGAAAATTAATATAAAATGGGAAATATTGTATTATTAGATGAACTAACCATAAATAAAATAGCAGCAGGAGAAGTAATTGAAAGGCCAGCATCTGTTATAAAAGAAATGGTAGAAAACTCTATTGATGCAGGAGCAACAAACATAACAGTAGAGATAAAAAATGGTGGAATTTCATACATAAAAGTAACAGATAATGGAAAAGGAATAGCTAAGGACGATTTAGAAATTGCATTTGAAAGACATGCGACTAGTAAAATTAGAACAGCAGATGATTTAGACCAAGTAACTTCTATGGGGTTTAGAGGAGAAGCTCTAGCAAGTATTGCAGCAATAAGTAAGGTAGAAATGGTATCTAAAACAGAAGAACAGCAAACAGGCTACAAAATTACAGTAGAAGGTGGAAATATTTTAGAACAAGAAGAAGTTGGCTGTCAAACAGGAACATCTATTGTAGTTCAAAATCTATTTTTCAATACTCCAGTAAGATACAAATTCTTAAAAAAAGATTATACAGAATCAGGCTATATAGAAGATGCAATTACAAGAATTGCATTAGTAAACCCTAATATTTCTATAAAATTAATCAATACAGGAAAAACAGTTATCCAAACAAATGGAAATGGAGATTTAAAAAGTGTTATTTATAACATATATGGAAAAGATGTAGCAAATGGAATAAGTGAAGTTTCATATCAATATGAAGATATTAAAGTTTCAGGAGTAATAGGAAAACCAGAAATAGCAAGGTCAAACCGTGCAAACCAACTATTTTTTGTAAACAAAAGATATATAAAAGATAAAACCTTAACTGCAGCAACAGAGCAAGCTTACAAAGGATTAATACCAATAGGAAAATTTGGATTTGTTGTATTAAATATAGAGATGAACCCAGCAAAAGTTGATGTTAATGTACATCCAGCAAAGCTAGAGGTGCGTTTTGAAGAGGAAAATAAAATATTCCAATCTATTTATCATGCAATAAAAGATACATTATTAAAAAGTGAATTGGTTGTAAATACTAGTCAAAATCCATTAGAAGTAGGAACTAATGAAAACTTACAAACTAAACAAAGTAATGGGTTATTTGGGTTTAGAAAGAATAATGAAAAACAAATTGAAAAATATACAGAAGAAGAAAGCAAAATAAAAACAAATAAAGTTAAAGAGGAAGAATTTTATAAATCGAAACCAATACCAGGTGGACCATTTGATACATCAGATGTACTTGAACAATTAAGGAAAATGAAGGAAAAACTAGAAAAAGAAATAGAAGAAAAGAAAACACAAGGTGGTTTAAGTGATGTAAGTGCTAAGTATGAGCTAGAAACAAAAAAAGAAATAACTGCTCAAGAAAATAATGGAAGTCAAGAACAATTACAAATGCAACAAGAAATTGACAAAAGCCAAGAGCAACAAGAAAACAATGAGAGCCAAGAACAGACACAATCAAGTCAAGAAAACAATGAAAGCCAAGAACAGACACAATCAAGTCAAGAAAATAACGAAATTCAAGAACAATCACAATTAAATCAAGAAAATAGTGAAAACCAAGAAATGCAAAAAGAAGAAAGTAAAGAACTGCAAGAGCTAGAAGAAAATACAAAAATATCAAACCAAGAAATAACAGCACAAGAAAACAGTGAAAATCAAGAACAGCAACAACCACAAAATAAAGAAAGTCAAGAAAAAGAAGAAAAATCACAAAATTTGGAAAGCCAAGAGAAAGAAAAACAACCACAAAATATAGAAAATCAAGCAAAAGAAGAACAACCACAAAATGTAGAAAATCAAATTGACGAAGCAGACAAAATTATAGAAAATATAGAAGACCCAGAAATTAAAAAAGAATTTGAAGCAATTAAGCAAAAAATGCAAGATTTAAATGAGAATCCACAAGTAGTTTCAAATGATTTTAATGAAATGTATGCCAAATTATTTGGAACTAAGCCAGTACAAGAAGAAACAGAGGAAGAAAGAAAGCAAAGAGAAGAAGCACAAAAAACAAATGCTGTAGACATAATAAAAGACAATGTATCAATATTTGAAGAAAACAGCAGATGGCAAAAACCAACATACAAATTTGTTGGAATTGTATTTAATACATATATCATATTAGAAATAGACAGGGAAATGTACATATTAGACCAACATGCTGCTCATGAAAGAATTATGTATGAAAAGGTCAAGAAAAATTATTATAGTGAAAAAAACAAAGATTCACAATTACTTTTATTACCAGATGTTATTACACTAACCCATAAAGAAATGGAAATTGCAAAAGATAACATGAAAATGTTTGAACAAGCAGGATTTAGCTTAGAAGAATTTGGAGAAAATACCATAAAACTAATGGGTGTGCCAACAGTTTGTGTTGACTTAGACACTAAAGACCTGTTTTTAGAAACTTTAGATGAAATAAATACAGTAGCAAGAACAGCAAAACAAGAAAAAGAAGAAAAATTCATTGCAACTGTTGCTTGCAAAGCAGCAGTAAAAGCCAATATGGCATTAACAGTACAAGAAGTGGAAGCATTAATGGATAAATTATTAGAATTGCCAAATCCATTTACTTGCCCACATGGAAGACCAACTGTAATTAAAATGACTAAATATGATATCGAAAGAAAATTTGCAAGAAAATAAAAAGTGAGACAAGAGAGGAAAAGATAAATGGCATTTATTGTTATAGTAGCAATTGTTATATATTTTGTATTATTTGCTTGGACTTGGCAAAGCTTGGCAAACATTGAGAAACCAAAAAAAGTAGCAATAATTTTAATTGGCATTTTTGTGATGTATTTGATTACACTTATTGTATTTCAAATAGCAAAAGGAAATATAAATTATCCAAATGACAACATACAAAACAGTATTAAAAATATGCTGGTAGCTATTTTTACAGGAATTAATGGTTTGATTGTTATGCCACAAATAGCAAAAATGATAGATAAAATTAATGAAAATGAAATTGAGAAAGAATTATTGACAAAAAAAATAATTATTTTAAGTATAATATTTGTAATGTGCCTTATTTTTGAAAGTGGCTATATGAAAAATACACAAGAGGGAATTTTAAAAATATATCAAACTATGATTGAAAAATAAATTAAGGGAATGAGATTAAATATGGATGCAATACAATTGATGAAAGCAATTGAAGAAAAAAGAAAATTAGCACAAATTCAAGCTGAAGAAATAATTGCAACATTAGAAGAAAATAAGAAATATATAACAGGTGATATTTCAAATATTAGTTATCGCATTAAAGGAAAAGAAAGTATTTTAGAAAAAATAAAATATTTAAAAAATAAACAAAAACATTTATCAGAGGAACAAATCTTAGATAATATATTAGATATTATTGGGATTACAGTAGAAGTAAAAAAATTTGAAGATAGTATGAAAGTTGCTTGTCAAATAACTGATATAATGAATAAAAAAAGAAATGAAATAGAATATAACTTTCTTGTATATTTAGATGAGGATTCAATCAAAAAACTACAACAATATAAAGGTTCGATGATATTAAAAACATCGAAAACAGGATTTGAAGGAATTTCATTACATTATAACAGTAAGGGTAAAGTATGGTATGAAATTCAAGTTACAGATAAAGAAAACATAAGAATTAGAGAGGAAACACATGATGACTTCAAAAGAATGAAATATAAAGAAATAAGAAAATCCATAACAAATACTGCAAAAAACAGAACAGATGAAAGTGAAACCAAAGATGATAGATAAATAAAAATAGGATGTGATAGAATGCAAAAAGTAGTTGTAATATGTGGACCAACAGCGTCTAGAAAAACAGGATTATCCATTGAACTAGCAAAAAAAATAAATGGTGAAATTGTATCAGCTGACTCCATGCAAATATACAAAGAAATGGATATTGGAACAGCAAAACCAACAAAAGAAGAGCAAGAAGGCATAAAACATTATTTAATGGACTTTGTATCACCAGAAGAAAGATATAGTGTAGCAGATTACAAAAAAGAAGCAAAAAAAGCAATTGAAGAAATAATAAAAAAAGGAAAAGTACCAATTGTAGTTGGAGGTACAGGGCTTTACATAGATAGCTTAATTTATGAAATTGAATATGCCGATATAGAATTTGACCAAGACTATAGGGAACAATTAGAAAAAAGAGTTAAAAAAGAGGGGCTAGAAAAACTATATGAAGAAGCTCAAAAAATAGACCCAAGAGCAATAGAAAAAATAAGTCAAAATGATGAAAAAAGAATTCTTAGAATATTAGAAATTTATAAAGCAACAGGAAAAAACAAAACAGAGCAAGAAAAAGAATCTAGGAAAAATCCTCCCAAATATGAATATCAAGTATATGCACTAAACTGGGAAAGAGATGCCTTATATGAGAGAATAAACTACAGGGTAGATGTAATGATAGAAAATGGATTAATAGAAGAGGTAAAACAAATATTGCAAATACATAAAAAATTTCCAACAGCTATGCAAGGACTTGGTTATAAAGAGGTAGTTGAATATATAGCAGGGGATTTGACAAAACAAGAAATGATAGAAAAACTAAAAAGAGATACAAGAAGGTATAGCAAAAGACAAATGACGTGGTTTAGAAAAAATAAGCAAACAATTTGGTTAGATGGACAAGCAGACAAAGCAACAAATGTAGGTATTATTATGAAAAATCTGTAAATAGTTATAAAAGTTAATTATATTTTTTAGAAAGGAAGTTTAGCTTGAAAAAGGAAAATCAGAATAAAAAAAAGGTAATTATATATATAGCATTAACTGCAATTTTGATATATGTTGCTTATGCCATATATCTTTTAGTAAAGCAACCAACAAATGTCTTTACAATAGAAGAGGGAAAACTATATCAAGAAGAAACAGACATAGGTTATGTTATTAGAAGTGAAACTGTAGTAAAAGGGGAAAATTATAAAAACGGGATGGTGCCAATTAAATCAGAAGGAGAAAGAGCTGGAAAGAATGAAAACATATTTAGGTATTATAGTACAAATGAAGAAAATTTAAAGAAAAAAATAGAGGATTTAGATATAAAAATTCAAGAGGTTATGCTAAATGATAACAGTTTACTTACTTCTGATATGAAATTATTGGAAAACCAAATTGATGAAAAAATAGCAGATATAAATAAAATTACAGATAGTACAAAACTTGCAGAATATAAAAAAGAAATTAATAAACTAGTCACAAAAAAAGCACAAATTGCAGGAACATCTAGCCCAAAAGGTTCTTATCTAAATCAGTTAATTGAAGAAAGAAAAAAATACGAAAGTCAGTTAAACTCAGGTGCAGAATATGTAAAAGCACCAACTAGTGGAATTGTATCTTATAAAGTTGACGGGCTAGAAGAAGTGTTAACACCAAATAATTTTAGTTCTTTAAGCAAAGAATATTTAGAAAATCTAGACTTAAAAACAGGAAAAATAGTTGCAACAAATGAAGAAAGTGGAAAAGTAATTGATAACTTCTCGTGTTATATTGCAACAATATCATCTTCTGAAGAAGTAAAAGAAGCACAAATAGGACAAAAAGTAAAGGTGAGATTGTCTAGCAATGTGGAAATACCAGCAGAAATAACAAATCTAATAAAAGAAAATGATGATGACTATGTTATTATATTAAAAATAGAAAAACAAATAGAAGAATTAATAAATTATCGCAAAATTTCTTTTGACTTAATTTGGTGGGATGACTCTGGTTTAAAAGTTCCAAATCAAGCAATTATAAATCAAGACGAATTGAATTATGTTGTTAGAAACAGGGCTCGGATATTTAAGCAAAATATTAGTAAAAGTTAAAAGAAAAGGCGAAAAATATTCTATTGTTGAGCCATATTCTACAAAAGAATTACAAGAATTAGGATTTTCAAATGAAGAAATTGCAAAATATAAAAAAGTATCAATATATGATGAAATATTGCTAAATCCAAATTTAGATAATTTAGAATAATAAATACAGTAAAAAGTATTACAAAAATATTACAAAAATATTAAAAATCAATAACATTCATAAAAAGCATTGACAAGAACGCAAAAAAAGTAGATACTAGAAGAAATAAAACAAAGGAAGTAAATTTAGGAGGTTTTTTTATGTCAGGAGCATTAATGGAAAAAGTATGGGGGCTATTTGGAATGGACACACAAGAAGAGGAAGAATATGAAGATGAAAACGTATATGATTACGAAGATGAAGAAGAAGAAATTGTCGAAGATAGAAAATTATTTGGAAGAAATAAAAATAAAGTAGTTAGTATGCCACAAGCAGCTAATGCTATTCAAATGGTAATTTCACAACCTACTACATTTGAACAATCAGATGAAATTTGTGCATTTTTAAAAGAAAAAAAATCTGTAATTGTTAATTTAGAATATGTAAATAAAGATGTTGCAAGAAGAATTGTTGACTTTATTAGTGGTGGAGTTTACGCTTTAGATGGATATATTCAAAAAATATCTAACTCTATCTTTTTAGTAGCACCATCAAATTATGAAATTACAAATGAAATGGCGAGAGAAGAAATGAAAAGTAAACTTTCTGTTTCATGGTTAAAAAATAATGGAGTAAACTAAGGAAATCTTAGCTAAGGAGGATAAGTTTGAAAAAAATTTGGAATAAAAAAAGTTTTCAAACTGAGTTGTTGTGCCTTAAGGAGGGAAAAAAGGAAATGATAACACCACTAGATATAGAAAACAAAAAGTTTTCAAAACAAATGATGAATGGATATAGTGTAGAAGAAGTAGATGACTTTTTAGATGATTTAACATCAGATTATACAAAAAATTATAAAGAAGCAACAGAATTAAAATCAAAAGTAGATGAATTGACACAAAATCTAGAACACTATAAAGCAATTGAACAAACGTTGCAAAGTACTTTGTTAATGGCTCAAACTACAGCTGAGGATGTAAAAAAAGTAGCACAACAACAAGCTGACCAAATTGTAAATGATGCTAAAGCAAATGCTCAAAAACAAGTAAATGATTTAGATAATGAAATTATAGCTAAAAGAAAAGAATTAGAGGACGTAAAAAAACAATTTGATATATACAAAGCAAAAATGGAAGCTTTATTAATATCACAATTAGAATTACTAAAAGATATAAACAAAGAAGATAACTAAAGATAAAAGATGTATTTTTTTAAGACTTGAGTCGAGAAATACATCTTTTTTTGAAGAAATATGTTACAATCTAGGGGGTATATTACAGAACTGTTAAATGTATGTTACATTTGTGTAAATAGTATTGACATTATAAAAAAAAAGAATAAAATAATAGTATCAAAGAAAGGCAAAATATGAGAATAATAGGTGGAAAAGCAAAAGGAACAAAACTATATACTTTAGAAGGAGAAAATACAAGACCAACTTTAGACAGAGTAAGAGAATCTTTATTTAATATTCTCCAATTAAAAATACAAGGAAGTACTTTTTTAGATTTGTTTTCAGGAAGTGGAGCTTGTGGAATAGAAGCAGTAAGTAGAGGAGCAAAAAAAGCAATCCTTTGTGACAATTCAAAACAAGCAATTCAAATAATTAAAAAAAATATAGAAAAGACACATTCAGAAGAACAAACAAAAGTATATAAAATGGATTTTGAAGAATTATTAAAAAATGAACTAGAAGAAAAGCCAACAATTACATTTATTGACCCACCATATAAAACAGACTTTGCTATCAAAGCTGTAAAAACCATGTTAGACAAAAAATTAATTAATGAAGATAGTATAATAGTAATTGAAACAGATATGCAAGAAAAATTAACAGAACAATTAAAAGATATAGAAGTAGAAATTACAGATGAAAGAAAATATGGAAGAGCACATCTTATCTTCTTAAAACCAAAAAGAAAGGGGTAAACCATGGAAATATTTACATTATTAGAAACATTAGAGGAATTATTAGAAACGAGTAGAAATCTACCATTTTCTTCAAAGGGTGTAGTGGATAAGGAAGCAATATTAGACTTAATAAAAGAAATTAGGCTAAAACTTCCAGATGAACTAAAACAAGCAAAATGGGTAAAAGAGGAAAGACAACGAATTTTAGTAGAAGCAAAAAAGGAAGCAGATGGAATTGTAAAAGAAGCAGAAAATAGAATA
>CATLUC010000055.1 GCA_950059165.1 uncultured Clostridium sp. | reverse complement strand
GATTTAATAAATAGTTATGCATGGGATACAGCAATAGTATTTTTGCAAACATTTGACAATAGAGAAAATAAAACAGTAGATACAAAACAATATTCAAGACAAAATAGTTTAAATACAAATTTTGCGCCTAAAGGTACAAACAATCTAACAGAAAATCAAAATAAAATCTGTAATATATGGGATATGTCAAGTAATACGTATGAATGGACAACAGAGAACATTCATGCCGATAAGATGACTCTGACTCATGGGGTTAGAGGTGGAATATGTATTTTTAATACTTGCTACTCTAGTTCACGTTATGTTACCATAATTAATAACAGTGAGAATGTGGCTACTTTTCGTTCAATACTTTATTTATAAGTTTGAGTGTTCTATTGACATATGGAAGCCGATATTAAAAGTAGTGCAAGTAATTTTAAAGGCAGTAAAATTGAATAAGGAGTAAATGTAACAAATTTAGACGATTACTCTTTTGAAGAGATAATAAAAATGTGGTTGTTTCCAACATCAAAATGTGAGAAATCTGCATTTTTTATATTTTAGAAAATTTTATGAACTTCCTATAACATAAAGTATGTCACACAATTTTACTAACATAAAATTGGCGAGTGAACAAAAGCGAGGCATGAAAGTAATCTGAAATGTTAGAAAATTTTAATCATGCCTCTTTTGTTCTTTTCCTTATAAATAGGTAAAAGTATCAGATTTAGATATATAAAAGCAGAAAAATATTTCTTTAGTGTAAAAGATATTTTAGGCATTATTAGACAGCTAAAATTGAAAAGATGGTATAAATAAAAAAGCTATTCGTTATGAATAGCTTTTTGCGACGCTTAGCGTCTACACGGGTTTGGTCCTTGTGAGACCAAAGTAAATAATATTATTTGTAATATATATTATTCATCTTTATATTGAAATTATACACTATTTTGGGGAAAAAGTACATAGTTTTTTAGAAAAAATTAAAAAAATACCCCTAGAAACTTAGCAAAAGGTATTTACAATTAAAATGTTTTTTTGATATAATAAAAGCGAATACAGAAGAGAAGGAGCATATAAACAAATGGAAACATTAAAATTTAAGCCAGAGGGATGGAATAACGAAATTACACCAGTAGATGAAGGGAATTTAAGTCATTATATAGAAACAAATGAAACATTACAAGGACTAGTAAAGAAATGTGACAATGATTATAATTTATATGTTTCATTTGAAAATGGATTAACAGGTATCATGCCAAGGCAAGAGGTAGAAGCTATTAATATAGAAGATAGTGGATTACCAAAAACAAACTTATGTACAGGAAAAGTACATAAATTTGTGCAATTTAAGATAAAGAAAGATAAAGAAAAGCAAAATAATATAATATTATCAAGAAAAGAGGTTCAACAAGAGGCTTTAGAATGGATAAAAAACGACTTAAAAGAAGGTGAAGTTGTAACAGGAATTGTTAAGAGCATCAAACCATATGGGGCATTTATTGAAATTGGTGGAGGTATGGTAGGTCTTGCATATATTGAAGATTTATCAATTGCAAGAATCAAAACTCCTTATGAAAGGCTAAATATTGGACAAAAAGTGCAAGTAGTGGTAAAATCTATAGATAGGGACAATGGAAAAGTAATTTTATCTTATAAAGACACTTTGGGGTCATGGGAAGATAATGCAAAAAGATTTACAGCTGGAACAAAAGCAAAAGGAATTATTAGAGAAACAGAGAAAAACAAAAATGGTATTTTTATTGAGCTAACTCCTAATTTAGTTGGAATGGCAGAATATCAAGAGGGGTTTGAATATGGACAAAAAGTAGATGTCTATATTAAGAAAATAGATGCTCAAAAAAAGAAGATAAAATTATTGATTGTTTAATAATATGATGTTAAAGGAAAATTTTAGATTTTCTTATTACATAAATATACTGCAATTAGCAGAAGTTAAAGGAGGAATTTAAAATGGTTGAAGATAACCAAATTAAAGCACAAGTATCACCTTTTGCTATTAGAGAGGGTGAAATTAAAACATTTGATGGAAAAGATGGATATGTTTCTATGAACCAAATTGTTCATAAAATTGATATAGGGCATATTAATGAAATCCATTTTGCTATTTTAGAATTAGTAAATGAGTTTGAATTTATTACATCAAGACAATTATATCAAATGCTAGAAATAAAAGGGATAGACCCTAAATCACAAGATAAATTGAACAATAAATTAGAGCAACTTGTAAAATCTAAGATTTTAACAAGATATTACTTTACTTCTGATGAAGGAAAAGGAATTTATAGAATTTATTGCTTAGAGAAAATGGGAAAATATTTGTTAAATTCAAAAGAGATTGACTGTAAATGGCAACCATCTGATAACACAAAGCCAGTTCCTATGATAAAAAAAAGGTTGGCAGGAAATCAAACTTTAATTGCATATTTGAGGAAAGTAAAGGCTTTTGATAGCTATGTTGTAAAACCAGCAATTAATGCAAAAGTGTCTGGAAAACTTTTTAAAGCAAGTGGTGGAAGTGTTAAACTAACTAAAAATGGAAAGTCTATTCAATTTGTTTTTGAAGTAATAAGAAGAGAAGATGACTGGCAAAAGAAAGCAATAGATAAATTGAGATTGTACAAAGAATTTTATGAGAATTTTGTGCCAGGAGATTCAGGTTTTAGTGGTATGCCACAATTAATTTTAATTTGTGAAGATGAAAAACATATGGCAGAAACTTTTAAAGAAATTGTAAAAAATCAAGTGGAAATATCACAAATTAGATTGTATTTTACAACAGATTTAAGACAAAATAAAGAAACTTTGGCAGATACTCTAGTGGAATTTAAATTAGTAGATGGAAAATACAAAATGGAAAATATAGAATTGAAATTGTTAGGAATGTAAGAAAAGAAAAGGTTTTAGGTAATTCCCAAAACCTTTTTTGCTTTTTCAATATCATCATCAGTAGCATTTCTAACATTCTCAAGAGAATAGGGAAGTCCAAGCCTTTTCCACTTAAATTTTCCCATATCATGATATGGCAATAACTCTACTTTTTGAACAGTTTTTAAACTATTAATAAAATCTTTTAACTTTAATAAATCCTGTTCATTATCTGTAATTCCAGGGATTAAAACCTGCCTTATCCAAATGGTAATATTATTATTACTTAAATATTTTGCAAAATCTAATTCTAATTTATTAGAAAAACCAACTAAATCTTTGCACTTTTTGTCATCAATATGTTTAATATCTAGTAAAACTAAATCAGTTAAAGACAATAGTTTTTTAATATCATCAGTTAAAGTAACCATGCCGAGAAGTATCAATACAAGTATGAATATTTTGTTCTTTCAAGCGAGAAAACAGTTCAAGCAAAAACTTGACCTGTAACAAAGGTTCTCCACCAGTAACAGTAATACCACCGACGTGGATAAATATAATTTTTATAACGCATGATTTTATCAAAAATATCATCTAAAGAATTATACATTCCATCATTCATATCCCAAGTATCACGGTTGTGGCAATACTTGCATTGCAAATGACACCCTTGCAGAAAGATTACAAAGCGAATGCCGAGGACCATCAACAGTGCCAAAAGATTCAATAGAATGAATTTTTGCGTAATATCTTATATCTTTATTTTCCATCAAAAACTCCTTTTGTGACGCCTAGGACGTTTCTTTTTTCACATTTGTGTGACATTTGGGGCATATCTATTATTTTATAAATGCAATAAAATATAAAAATTATCAAAACGCTTAGGTCAAGCTAATTTTAGCATAACTTCTAAAGTAATTTTATGGCACCCTTTCACACGAAACCGTGCGAACATTTTCCATAAAATTACTTTAGAAGTTCCAGCCAAAATTACTTTCCATTCGCTTTTTCTCTAATTTTTATATTTTGTTGCACCATTATATATAAGATGTGTCCCCATCGTCACAAAAATGTGAAAAAGGAAACGTCCCCAGTGTCACATTAAATTTTTTCGTGAATTGTTCTGTTGATTACATCTAGTTGTTGTTCTCTTGTTAGCTTTGTGAAGTTTACAGCATAGCCTGATACACGAATTGTTAGTTGAGGATATTTTTCAGGGTGTTCCATTGCATCTTCTAATAATTTTCTGTCAAATACATTGACATTGATGTGATGTCCTGTTTGAGAGAAGTATCCATCTAACATATTAACTAGGTTGGCAACTCTGTTTTCTTCTGTTTTTCCTAAAGTTCCTGGTGTGATAGAGAATGTGTATGAGATACCATCTTCTGCAAAGTCAAATGGTAATTTTGCAATTGAGTTCATAACAGATAAAGCTCCATTTGTGTCTCTTCCATGTAGAGGATTTGCACCTGGTCCAAATGGACTTCCTGCTTTTCTTCCATCTGGTGTGTTTCCTGTTGCTTTACCATATACAACATTAGAAGTTATTGTTAAAATAGATAGTGTGTGTTTTGAATTTCTATAAGTATGATGTTTTCTTAGTTTATTCATAAAAGTTTTAACTACTTCAACAGCAATATCATCAACTCGATTATCATCATTTCCGAATTTTGGGAAGTCTCCTTCTGTTTGATAATCAACAGCTAACCCAGTTTCATTTCGAATAACTTTTACTTTTGCATATTTAATTGCAGATAAAGAGTCAGCAACTACTGATAAACCAGCTATTCCACAAGCCATAGTACGAAGAATTTCTCTGTCATGTAAAGCCATTTCTATTGCTTCATAAGAATATTTGTCATGCATATAGTGAATTGCATTTAAAGCTTTTATATAAATTCTTGCTACATATTCCATCATTTGGTCAAATTTTTCCATAACTTCATTATAATCTAAATATTCTGACGTGATTGGTTCATATTTTGGTGTGATTTGTTTTCCAGAGATTTCATCTTTTCCACCATTTATAGCATATAGTAGTGTTTTTGCTAAGTTTGCTCTTGCACCAAAAAATTGCATTTGTTTTCCAATTTTCATTGGAGATACACAACAAGCAATTCCATAGTCATCACCTAAAGTAATTCTCATTAAATCATCATTTTCGTATTGAATAGATGATGTTTCAATTGAAAGTTTTGTTGTAAAGTTTTTAAATCCTTCAGGTAAACTGGTAGACCATAAAACTGTTAGATTTGGCTCAGGTGCAGGTCCCAAAGTTTGAAGTGTATGAAGAACACGAAAAGAGTTCTTAGTTACTAATGTTCTACCATCAATTCCCATTCCACCTATACTTTCTGTTACCCAAACAGGGTCACCACTAAATAGCTCGTTATATTCAGGAGTTCTTAAGAAACGAACTAATCTAAGTTTCATAACAAAATGGTCCATAAGTTCTTGTGCTTGCTCTTCTGTAATAGTTTCATTTTTTAAATCTCTTTCAAAATAGATGTCTAAGAAAGTAGAAGTTCTACCAATACTCATAGCAGCACCATTTTGGTCTTTAATTGCAGCTAGATATCCAAAATATAGCCATTGTACAGCCTCTTTACTGTTATTGGCTGGTTTAGATATGTCAAATCCGTATTTAGAAGCCATTACTTTTAATTCTTGCAAAGCTTTTATTTGTTCTGAAATTTCTTCTCTTTCACGTATAACATTTTCATTTAGCTCATCAACATTCAAAACATCCAATTCTTGTTTCTTTTCTTCGATTAATGTATCAACACCATAAAGTGCAACTCTTCTATAATCTCCAATAATTCTTCCACGTCCATAACCGTCTGGAAGACCTGTAATTAAGTGAGAACTTCTAGCAGCTCTAATGTCAGGGGTGTAAACACTAAATACACCATCATTATGAGTTTTTCTGTATTTATGGAATATTTCTTCAACCTCTTCGTCTACTTTTCTTCCATAAGCTTCACATGATTTCTCTACAATTCTAATTCCACCAAATGGCATAATTGCTCTTTTTAGAGGACTATCTGTTTGAAGACCTACAATAGTTTCTAAGTCTTTGTCAATATATCCAGCATCATGACTAGATATTGTAGATACAGTTTTTGTGTCAATATCTAAAACACTACCTTGACTTTCTTTTTCTTTTTTATATAAGTCTAAAACATCATCCCATAATTTTTTTGTTCTATCAGTGGCATTAGCTAAGAAAGTGTCATCACCTAAGTATGGTGTGTAGTTTTTTTGAATAAAATCTCTTACATTGATTTCATTTTGCCAATCTCCACAGTTAAACCCATTCCATTGTTCAAATTTCATACTTACCTCCTATTAAATTCAAAAAATATAAATTTTTTATTAGTATTAACATATTTTATAAATATTATTATTTGTGAAAGACAATTTATATGATATAGAAAATGTGAAATAAAAACTGTTGCATAAGCAACAAAAAACCAATATTTATAATATTGGTTTTTAGATAAGACATGAGTAATAAAAGTATTATAATCATGCCTTGTTTTATTCAGCATCTATGTCTGATTCTGCAATAACTTGGGCTACGTTGTAAATTAATCTTTGTTTTTCTGGTGAACAGCTTCTGAATAATTCAGAGAATTCTTTGTTTAAGTAATTTTTAGAATTGCTAGAAGCTCCATTTAAAACATATCCTTCAGTAACATCTAATAATCCACATAGTTGATTTAATCTTTTTAGGTTTATATGAGAATTTCCTCTTTCTACTCTACTTAAAAATGCAACAGAAATATCAATTTGTTCTGCTAAGTCTTCTTGTGTTAAATTTTTTGCAAGTCTTGCTTGCTTGATTCTTTGACCAATTACTGTATAATCTAGTGCCATTTTTTATCAATCCTTTCTCTCGAGGCAATTATTAAAATTTTGCCTTTCTATTCTATGTTAATTAATATAGCATTTTATAGTTTAAATTTACAGAAACTAATAAGTACTAAGTAAACTTATAAGGAAACAAAACCTAATATTCTAAGCTATTATTTTCTTAAAAAAGTCATTTACATTAATTTTAATTTAGCAGGAGAACAAAGACGAGGCATATAAATAATCTAAAAGGTCATAAAATTTTAATCATGCCGATTTTGTACTACAAAATAACTTGTAAAAAAGCAATTTGCCATTTGACAACACAAAAAAAATAAACTATAATAATAAGGATTTGTGGAAACCTAAAGTTTCTTTAAATCCTTAATTTAGTAAGAAAAACATAATTTTAAGATATTAAAAAGAAAGGGAAGATAATAAAATGGAAAACAAAGTTTTAATTTTTGGACATAAAAATCCGGACACTGATTCAATCTGTTCTAGTATAGTACACGAAATTTTAGACAAAAAAAATGGTTGGAATGACACAAAAGCAGTAAGGTTAGGAAATGTAAATAAAGAAACACAATATGTTCTAAATTATTTGCAAATAGAAGCACCTGAACTAATTGAAAAAGTAGAAGAAGGGCAAGAAGTAATTTTAGTAGACCATTGTGATTTTGACCAAAGTGTAGATGGAATTGAAAATGCTAAAATTATTAGTGTAACAGACCATCATAACATAGGGAATTTTAGAACATCTGAACCTTTGTATTATGATGCAAAACCTTATGGTTGTACAGCAACAATACTTTATGAAGATTTTAAAAGATTAAACCATCCAATAGAGAAAAAAGAAGCTACACTAATGCTAAGTGCTATTATTTCAGACACATTATTATTAAAATCACCAACTACAACGAAATATGATAAAAAAGCATTAGAAGAGTTAGCAAAAATAGCTGAAATTGATGTTAATCAATATGGAATTGAAATGTTAAAGGCTGGAACAGATTTAGAGGATTATTCAGCCCAAGAATTAATCAATTTAGATTCTAAAAATTTAAGTAAAAATAATATAAAATATGTTATAGCCCAAGTAAATACAGTTAGCATAGAAGATGTTTTAAAAAGGGAACAAGAAATTAAAGCAATTATTAATAAAACAATAGAAGAAAATGGTTTGGATTTATTTGTATTTGCAATTACAGATATTTTAAATAGTAATTCAGAAATTATTGCTTTAGGGAAAAAAGCAGATGTAATAAAACCTGCATTTGGAAAAGATTTGGTAAATGATAGAGCATTTTTGCCAGGGGTAGTTTCAAGAAAAAAACAACTAATACCAGATATAGATAAGAATTTATAATGACACAGCCAAGGACAGGTCTCATTTTTCTCATTAAAAGATAACTTTAAAGGGTTATCTTTTTTATTTGGCTTTTAAATCAATTTAAAATCAAAGATTTTTATAAATCTTCATCAAAATTCTAGTCACTAACGTGGCGTTTTTTTGCATTTTTAATGCAAAAAAACGTCAAAAATACTACTAAACTGATATTGCAATGGTCAAAAGAAAGAAAGAATGTATAAACTGCCTAAAGAGGTACAAAATAATAAAATACAAGTACATCAATTAGTATATGAAATGATACTAAATTTTCAAAACTCTTGCATATTTTAGTAATTAAATTTATAATAGTTAAGTAAGATGAATAAACATAGAAAGTGACAATTTAAAGACAAAACACTATAGAATGTAATAACTAAAAAGAAACGGAGGAGTAGAATGCCAGAAGAAGTGGTAAGGACAAGAAAAGCCAAAAAAGAAACTTTTATGCAAGGAGTTATCACCTTAATTTTCTCACAAGTACTAATAAAATTACTAGGTTTATTATATACACTATATTTAACTAATAGAGAGGGATTTGGGGACAAAGGAAATGGAATTGTGGCAGCTGGATATCAAATTTATGCCATGTTGCTTACAATTTCATCAATAGGAGTGCCAAATGCAATTTCAAAGCTAGTTTCAGAAAGAATTGCAGTAGGAGACCATAAAGGTGGACACAGAATTTTTAAAATTGCATTTGCAACATTTGCTCTTATTGGTTTAGTAGGAAGTCTATTATTATTTTTTGGTGCAAAAATGATTGCAGTTCGGGTGGTTACAAATTCCAGAAGCAGAAATGACACTAGTTGCATTATCTCCAGCAATATTTTTTGTAGCAATTTCATCTGTTATGAGAGGATATTTCAATGCTAGACAAAATATTAAGGCAACAGCTAGGTCGCAAAGTTTAGAGCAAATTTTTAAAACCACTTTAACCGTTATTTTAGTAGAGATTATTGCAATTATCTCAAATGCTTCTACTGAATGGATGGCAGGTGGAGCAACACTTGCAACAACACTTGCTACTTTTGCAGGATATGGATATTTATATTTATACTACAAAACAAGAAGAAGAGAAATAGCAAGAGAAATTAAGTCAACAGTAAATTACAAATATGAAAGAGTATCAAATATTATAAAAAAGATACTAATGGTGTCAATTCCAATTGCATTAACTGCAATAATGTCTTCTTTAAATAAAAATATAGATTCTTTTACAGTTGTTAGAAGCTTAAAGGAGTTCATGCCAGAAGATATGGCAATTTCACAATATGGAATACTAGGTGGAAAAGTTGATACATTAACGAGTTTGCCATTGTCGATTAATGTTGCATTTTCAACAGCTTTAGTACCAGCTATTTCAGCTGCTAAAGCTAGAAGAGATAAAAAAACAATAACACAAAAGACATCATTTTCATTATTAATATCTATGCTAATAGGTCTTCCTTGTACAATTGGTATGTGCATTTTTGCAGGACCAATTTTAAACTTGCTATTCCCAAATGCTAGTTCACGGAGAAACTATATTGCAAATTAGTGCATTAACAATAATTTTTACGATATTAGACCAAACCATTAATGGGGCTTTGCAAGGATATGGAAAATTAATGATTCCAACAATATCATTAGGATGTCGGAGTTTTAGTAAAATTGATTTTGAATTTAATTTTAGTACCAATACCAGAAATTGGAGTAAATGGAGCAGCTTGGGCTTCTGTTGCTTGCCATTTAGTAGCATTTAGTATTGCAATAAGGTATTTAAGAAAAACAATAAAACTAAATTTAACATTTTCAAAATTTGTTATAAAGCCAGTTATTAGTGTAATTATTATGGCAATTTGTTCTTATTTTAGTTATTTAATGCTATCACGGTATAATTCTTGAAAAACTGGCAACAATAATATCAATTATAATCGCTGTAATAATCTATTCTCTAGCAATTATAGCTTTAAAAGTATTTTCAAAAGAGGAGTTAAAAATGATGCCAGCAGGGGATAAAATCTTTAAAGTATTGAAAAAACTAAAAATTTATTAAAAAAATAGTAAAAAAAAGAAGGATTTTAAGTATTTTTGGCGAATTAATAAAAATAGAAGTATATAAATACACCATTTAGGGTAATTTATGTACATAAACTATTTAAATCTTATAGGAGGTAATTTAAATGAACAAAGCTGAATTAATCGCAGCAATGGCTGCAAAAACTGGAGACACAAAAAAAGCAGCTGAAGCATCAGTAAACGCTTTTGTAGAAGTTGTAACAAACGCATTAAAAAAAGGAGACAAAGTTCAATTAGTTGGATTTGGATCTTTTGAAGTAAGAAAAAGAGCAGCTA
>CATLUC010000054.1 GCA_950059165.1 uncultured Clostridium sp. | reverse complement strand
TTCTATTTTGTTGATAACTTTTTTCATTTTCTCGAAAAAAAGTCGAAACTTAAATCAATTGCCCCTTGCAAAAATCCAAAAATAGTATATAATATAAGCGAGGTGAAAAAATGGACAAAATAGAAGAAAGCATAGGATATGTATTCAAAGACAAAAACTTGTTAAAAAAAGCCTTAACACACACATCTTATGCATATGAAAACAAAGTAGGCAGCAACGAAAAATTAGAATTTTTAGGTGACAGCATACTAGAATTTATATCTAGCAAATATCTCTTTAAGACCTATCCAAATCTACAAGAAGGAGAAATGACTAAAGTTAGAGCAGCAGTTGTTTGCGAAAAAAGTTTATACCAAATAGCCACATTGCATAATTTTAGTGATTTCTTATATTTAGGAAGGTCAGAGAAAAAAACAGGGGGTAAAAATCGTCCAGCAATTTTAGCAGATAGCGTAGAAGCAGTAATTGCAGCAATTTTCTTAGATGGTGGAATAGAAGAGGCAGAAAAATTTATTATAGACAATCTAAAAGATGAAATTGAAATAGCCACAAAACACGTAGGGGACAGGGATTACAAAACAGTATTACAAGAAAAATTGCAAGAACATGGAGAAGTAAAAATAGAATACAAAATAACACAAGAAAAAGGACCAGACCATGACAAATACTTTGAGGCACAAGTTAGTTGTAATGGAAAACTACTTGCAAATGGGGAAGGTAAAAGTAAAAAAGAAGCACATATGGATGCAGCTAAAAAGGCATTAGAAAGTTTAAAATAGGAAGGCTTAAAAATATAAATTTTGGCATTGTAAAAGTGCATAAAAAGGAAGTGAAATCATGAAAAAACAATATATCATACCAATATTTGTACCACATTTAGGTTGTCCAAATGATTGCATATTTTGTAACCAAAAATCCATCAGTGGACAAAAAAATAACATGACAAAAGAAGAAGCAAAAAAAATAATAGATGATTACCTACAAAGTATCAAAAACGAAGAAGCTGTAGTAGAAATTGCATTTTATGGTGGCAGTTTTACAGCAATAGATGAAAACTTGCAAGAAGAATTATTGCAAACAGCTTATGAATATATAAAGACAGGAAAAGTAGAATCAATTAGAATATCAACAAGACCAGATGCAATAAGCAAAGAAATATTAAAAAGACTTAAAAAATACAAAGTAAAAACTATAGAACTTGGAGTCCAATCAGCAAATGACTATATTCTAAAAAGAAGCAACAGGGGTCATAACTTTAATGATGTAAAAAAAGCATCTAAAATGATACGTTGGCACGGTTTTAAACTAGGACATCAAATGATGGTAGGTTTACCAGAAAGCACAAGAATTGATGAAATCAATACAGCAAAAGCATTAATAAAACTAAAACCAAAAATGATAAGAATTTATCCTGTACTAGTAATAAAAAACACTAGACTAGAAAAAGAACTAGAACAAGGAAAATATGAGCCATTACCATTAGTACAAGCAGTTGAAGTTTGTAAAGAACTAGTTAGAATGTTTGCAGACAAAAATATAGAAGTAATTAGAGTAGGTTTGCAAAACACAGACGAAATTGATAAGCCAGAAAGCAAACAAAGTGAAGTGGTATCAGGACCATATCATCCAGCATTTAGGCAATTAGTAGAATCAGCTATGTGGTATGATGCAATTGTTGGGAAAATAAAAAAATTAAATGTTAAAGTAAAAGAAGTAGAAGTTACAGTAAACCCAATTGATAGCAATAATGTAATTGGACACAAAAAAGAAAATATCTTAAAACTAAAAGAAACATATGATGTGGATTTGATATTAAAACAAGATGAAGCTATAAAACAAGGAAAATCTAAAATAGAAATAACAAAAACATATCAAGACTTTTTAGAATAAAACAGTCTTTCACATTTTTAGAAACATTTCAATATAAATTTATCACATTTTTAGAAAGAAATTCGACATAATTTTCACATAAATTTAAGTATAAAACCACCAGTATTTGTAAAAACTAATACAAAGGTGGTTTTTTTGTATGAAAAAAGCAATATTAGAAATTTCTGGGACAATACTTGGAGCATTCGTAATGGCAGTAGGAGTAGCATTATTTCTACTTCCTAACCAATTATCATCAGGAGGAATAACAGGTATAGCAACAATAACATATTATTTGCTACAAATACCAATGGGAACAATGATAGTAATAATCAATATCCCATTATTTATAATGGCAATTTACAAAATAGGAAAAAACTTTTTCATAAAATCAATGATAGGAACAATATCATTATCAATTTTTATTGATATGTTAGATAAAATTAAGCCATTAACAAATGACAGATTTTTAGCATGCATTTATGGTGGAATAATAATAGGGCTTCGGAACAGCAATTATATTAAAAGTAAATTCTTCAACAGGAGGAACAGACCTAATTAGTTACATTGCCAAAGAATACAAGCCAACAATTAGTATGAGTAGAACAATTATTTTAATAGATGTAGTAATTGTTAGTTTAAATGTGTTTTTCTTCAAAGAAATTGAAATTGGTCTATATTCAGCAATCACAATTTATTTAATGGGAAAAATGATAGACATTTTATTTGAGGGAATTTATTTTACTAAATTATTGCTAATTGTATCAGATAAAAATGAAGAAATAGCTAAGAAAATCGGGGAAAAGATAAAAAGGGGAACAACTCGGGCTTTTTGGAAAAGGAATGTATACAAATGAAAAAAAACTAGTTTTAATGTGTGCTGCTTCAAGAGGAGATATTGCAAAAATTAAAATGATTGCAAGAAAAATAGACCCCAAATGCTTCATTGTAATAACAAATTCAAGAGAAGTAGTGGGGCTTGGGTTTAAAAAAACATAGCCTATTAAAAAAATCAACTATGCTTGCAAATTTTTACCACGAATATTGAATACTAAATGCAAATTTTTACCTTAACATTGTTCCGAAAACACACAAAATATTATTCCGATAACGTTGATATTATTCCGATAATAAATTTACAGATAGAATGGCATACTATGATGCATTTGACGAATATTACGAAAAACATAACTTGTCAGCAATGGAGAAACTATTTGCAAGATATATCAATTCAAGATTAGATATGTATTTAAAAATATTAGAAAATTAAAACAAAATGTAGTATAATGGTTATATAAAAACATTAAGGATAAAAAGATTCCAAAATAATTACAATTTTGGTGTTGACAAACTTTATACCCAAAAAAGGAATGATGTTAAAAATGAAAGAACAAAAAATAATAATAAAAAATGTGGATTCATTTGAGCCAAAAGACATATTTGAATGTGGACAATGCTTTCGTTGGAACATACAAAAAGATGGAAGTTACATAGGAATATTTGGTCAAAATGTATTAAAAATAAAAAAAGGAAAAGAAGAAATTTTAATAGAAGGAATATGTGAAAAAAGCATAGAAGAAACAGTAGAAGAGTACTTTGACCTAAAAAGAGATTATAAAAAAATAAAAGAAACATTATCAAAAATTGATAAAAACATGGAAACAAGCATAAAATATGGACAAGGAATCCGAATTTTAAACCAAGACTTATGGGAAACGATAATATCATTTATAATTTCTGCAAACAACAACATACCAAGAATAAAAGGAATAATCGAAAGACTATCAAAAGCATATGGAAAAGAAATTACATTTCAAGGTGAAAAATACTATACTTTTCCAACACCAGAAGAATTAAAAGATGTAACAGTACAAGAATACAGAAATTTAGGGCTAGGATTTAGAGATAAAAGGTTATATGAAACAACTAGAATGGTTTTAAATAAGCAAATAGATTTAGAGAAAATCCAAAATAATCCAAATACATTAGAAGTAAGGGAACAATTACTAACATTATCCGGAATTGGACCAAAAGTTGCAGACTGTATCTTATTATTTTCCACACTAAAGCGATTTGAGGTGTTTCCTATTGATGTATGGGTAAGAAGGGTAATGAATGATTTATACTTCAAAAATCCAGATGAAACAAAAGTAACAAAAAGACAAATAGAACAAATAGCAACAAAAAAATTTGGAGATTTAGCAGGACTTGCACAACAATATCTATTTTATTGGAGAAGAGAAATGGGACAGTGAGACATTGTACACAAATTTACTAAAGCAAATTTGGCACTTAGAACAAAGACGGAGCATGTAAATAATCTAAAAGGTCAAAAAATTTTATCATGCTCCTTTTGTTCTCGTTTAAAGAAAGGGGAAAAACAAATGAAGAAAGTTTTAACAATAATACTATTATTTATAGCAATCACAGCAATTTTTTTAGGGCAAAATAAAGTACAAGCTAAAAGTTATGAAATAGAAGATATGGACATACAAGCAACTGTAAACAAAGATGGTTCTGTAAAAATAGAGCAAAAAATCACATATAACTTTAATGGGAGCTATAATGGAATTTATATAAACATTCCATATCAACTAGAAGATATCGAAGCCCAAAAGGCTGTCAAAGGTAACAAAATAAATGACAATTTATACAACGGAAAAGATATAACAATAAATGAAGTTTCAACCATAAAAAATGGAACAAAAACACCATTTAATGAAGTACAATTTGCAATAAATGGACACAAAAATGTTTACACAACTGCAAATGAAAAAGGTCTAAAAAACATAAAAATATTTTCACCATCAAATGACACAACTAAAACTTTTAAAATAGACTATACTATAAGCGATTTATGTGTAAAACACAATGACATAGGAGAATTATATTATAACTTTATTGGAGGAGCTTGGGAAGCCACAATAAAAAAACTTAATATAGACATTTACATACCACAAAATACAGAAAAGATAGAAATTTGGGGACATGGACCATATAATCGGACAATCTAGAATAATTAGCAATAGCCATGCAAAATTCCAAGTTCAAAACATCAAAATAGGACAATATGTAGCAGCAAGAGTTTTATTTGACAAAAGCAATATCGAAAATTCTACAAAACTAACAAACATAGATGCAAAAGAACTTATATACCAAGATGAAAAAGCAATAATAGAAAACAAAGAAGAAAAAAATGCATTTACAAAGAAAATCATTATTTTTGCTATTTGTTTATTTATCTATTGGCTTATACTAATGTGGATTTTTGAAAAGGATAAAAAATATAAAGTAGCAAATATAGAAGAAGAGGAACTATTTAAAAAATACAACCCTATGCTTGCAGGTTGTATTCAAGGGAGCAGAACCATTCTTGCAAGAGACATTATAGCAGTTATCTTAGGTCTAATAAACAAAAAAATAATAAAATTAGAGTTTCAAAACAGTCTTAGTAAAGATAATTATTTATATATGATATCTAAAAACCCTAAACTAGAAAACCAAATGGATGAAATCGAAAAATACGTATACAACTGGATTTTTAGCGAAAAAGAAAATGTAATCTTAAATGACAGATTAAAAGAAATGCCAAAAGAAGCTGATGCAAATGTAAAATTCAAACAATTAAACCAAATGGTAGAAGAAAACTTGGCACAAAAAGGAGCAAACCAAGCAAAAGTGCCATTAATTTTAAGAGGATTTAATGTATTTTTATTTGTTTTAAGTTTGGTAGTAATATTTAAACACATAATGTTTAATGGATTTAACATATATTATGAAAAAGCAATTAATGTAAAAGCAATTCTTATAATAATACTAACCTTTATGCCTTTAATAATGGGGATATTATACTTGCCAATTAACCTAATAATCATATTAAGGCATAAAATCAACAAAACAGTACAACGTATAAGTGGCCAAAAGGTAGTAACAACAACAATAAGCTTAATAGTACTATTTGGAGTAATAATCATTTTAACTGCTTGTTTTTCACCTGTAAAATATATTGTTGCAGATGAAATTCTAGTTTGCATCGCTACAATACTTATTTTAACAGATAATTTAATGTTAAAGAACAATGCTATTATGATAGAAGATTACAGCAAATTAAACACTTTAAAAGACAAAATTGAAAATTATTCAATTATGGAAGATAGAGATATAGAACAAGTTATGTTGTGGGAGCAGTATTTAAGTTATGCTGTCAGTTTTGGCTTGGCAGACAAAATAATGAAAAGGCTTGATGGATTGCACTTAGATGATGACCTAACTAAATTAATTAATAATGATGTATTTAGTGATTTTATTACATCAGACTATTATTGGTTTTATACTTATGCTAGCTTAGATAGAAGGTTTATGAGAAGTTACGGAGAAACAACTGGAAAAATGATAAATGGAATGTTAAATAGTGGTGGTTCAGACGGATTTTCAAGTGGAGGAGGTGGAGGCTTCTCAGGTGGAGGAGGTTTCTCAGGTCGGTGGTGGAAGTGGCCGGAGGAGGGGGCGCATTTTAACCAAATAAGACTCTTAAGACAGATCTAAAATGTCTCAAAAAAAGTCACTATTTGAATATACTAGAGAGAAATAAAAATAGAACTAGATTACTTTGTTAAGGAGAAATCTAGTTCAATAAACAAAAAATAAAACATATAAATATATGATTATTAAAGAAATTGTAGCAAAAAAAATCGGCTAAGTCAAGCAAAAACAGCAAAAAAGTTGAATAAATCAAAAATACTTGCATAAAATAGAAGTATATGCTATAATGTTTATAGCTAGCAATTTATAGTGTGAATTGCTCGGGATATGTTGACCGCATATCTCATTTTTTTTACATAAAAAACAAAAAAAGAGTGGCTGACCTTTGCCACCCATGGTATTTCTACCTTTTGCCATTCCCTTTGCCCCACTGTTTGCCCAAAAGCAAAACAATGACCAAAAAGATAATATCATATTTTGTCATAGTGTGAATGCTCCTCCTTTCTCCAGTATTACCTTTCAAAAGGCTAGTTCATTATAACACTATAAATGCTGTTTTGTCTAGTTATTTGAACAATAGCTATGAATCATAACTATAATTCATAACGTTCCAAATCTTTAAAAGCAGGGTCATATAAATTCTTGCCTTTAAAATCAAAACGAGAGCCATGGCAAGGGCAATCCCAAGTTTTATCCACATCATTCCAAGAAAGTTGACAGCCCAAATGTGTACAAAAAGGCTTAACAGCATAAATTTTACCATCAGAACTTTTATATATACCCACCTTTTGGCCATTAACATCAATAATACTTCCAGAATTATTTTGAACCTCATCAAAAGGCATATTAGCAGGTCTAAACTTATCTAATAACAAGGAATTTGTGGATTGAACCAACATATTTTTCATTTCATCCCTATTTTTAATAGGCTTTAAACGAGCAGGATTAAACAAATAAGCATACTTATTTTCTTTGCCACAAATGCTATCCACAACAATAGAACTTGCAACATTAGACAAAGTCATACCCCATTTTTTAAACCCTGTACCAACATACACCCTAGGCATATAATTAGAATAGCTACCAACATATGGCAATTTGTCAAGAGAAATGCAATCCCTTGTATTCCAACGATACAACACTTCACAACTAGGATAGAATTTTTTTGCTTCCTTTTCTAAAATACCATAAGTATCTTCAAAACAAGAAGGCTGACCAGTTTTATGCTCTCCACCACCAACTAGCAACAAATTTTTCCCTTGAAATTTAGCAGTTCTAAAAGAAAATATTGGATTACTATAACTAATATACATACCATTAAAAAGAGTTTTTTTAGTATCCACAGCAATTAAATAAGATGTGGATTGATACATCTTCAAAAAGTAAAATCCAGGGAAATTGATAAAAGGGTAATGACTAGCAACAATAACAAAATTGCATTTAACCTTAAAGTCGTTAGCAAAAACGGTATAAGAAGAATCAAGATTTTGCTCTAAATTAGTAGCAGTAGTACCTGTATAAATTTTGCCACCACGAGAAATTATGCTTTTAGTTAAACCATAAAGATATTTTAAAGGATGAAATTGAGCCTGATTTTTAAAACAAACAGCTCCTGCAATTTCAAAAGGAAGACCTGTTTTTGTTACCAACTCACAAGGAAAACCAATAGACTCTAAACTAGAAATCTCCTTTTTTATTGCTGGTAAATCAGTTTTTTTAGTTGCATAAACATAATTATTTTGATATTCAAAATCACATTTAATTTTCTCTTTATCTATGATATCTTTAATATTTTGAATAGCCTGTTCATTTGCTTGTAAGTAATCTTTAGCAAAACCTTTCCCATAAGAAGAAACTAAGTAATCGTAAAACAAACTATGCTGGCTCGTAATTTTAGCAGTTGTATGACCAGTAGTTTTGCTACCCACATCATCTTTTTCAAGAACAACAACTTTAAAACCTAAATTGCTCAAATAATATGCACAAGTAATACCAAAAATACCAGCTCCTATAACACAAACATCAGCCTCTACATTTTCCGAAAGAGAAGGAAAAACAGGCTTTTTAAAATCAGAATCTAACCACAAAGAATTCATTTTTTAAGTCCTTTCTTATATAATTATTGGGTAATCAATATTTATAGTATAACCAATTTTTGAATAAATTATAAAAAAACTGGAAAAATAAATATTAGTATGATAAAATAAGAAAGTATTTAGAACAAGAGAAAGGAATGATAAAAACATGGGAGAAGAACTAAAAGAAAAACTTTTCAACAAAAAAGAAAATGGATGGAATTGTGCAGATGATGCCCAAAAAGAAAAAATATTTAACTTATCTAAAAACTATATGGACTTTTTAAACCAAGCAAAAACAGAAAGAGAATTTATCAAGCAAGCAAGGAAATTAGCTGACGGCAATGGTTTTAAAGACATTATAGAATTTGAAACATTAAAACCAGGGGACAAAGTATATTTTATAAACAGAGAAAAAAGTATGTATTTAGCAATAATTGGAGAAGAAAGCATAGAAAATGGAATGCATATTATTGGGTCACATGTAGACTCACCAAGACTAGACCTAAAGCCAAACCCATTATATGAAGATACAGGAATGGCATATTTAAAAACACATTACTATGGTGGGATAAAAAAATACCAATGGACAACAATACCACTTAGCATCCATGGAGTAATAGTAAAAACAAATGGAGAAAAAATAGAAGTAAATATAGGAGAAAACGAGAATGACCCAATATTTACAATTACTGACCTTTTACCACATCTAGCACAAGAACAAATGGAAAAGAAATTAAAAAATGGAATTGAAGGAGAAGACTTAAATCTACTAATAGGAAGCATTCCATATCAAGACAAAAAAGTAACAGAAAAAGTAAAACTAAACATTTTAAACATTCTAAACCAAAAATATGGAATAACAGAAGTAGACTTAACAAGTAGTGAAATAGAGCTAGTTCCAGCATTTAGAGCAAGAAGCCTAGGCTTTGACGAAAGTATGGTAGCAGCATATGGTCAAGATGATAAAGTATGTGCATATACATCACTTACAGCAATGATGGAATTAGAAAATGTAAAAAACACAGCAGTTTGTATATTATCAGACAAAGAAGAAATAGGAAGCATGGGTAACACAGGAATGGAATCACATATGTTTGATTTCTTCATTTCAGAAATTTTAAATAAACTACAAGTAAACAGACCAAACCTATTAGACAAAATATTTTGTTTCTCAAAAATGTTATCATCTGACGTAGATGCAGGATATGACCCAATATATGCATCTGTTTCAGACAAAACAAATGCAGGATTTTTAGGAAATGGAATTGCTCTTGTAAAATATACAGGGGCAAGAGGAAAATCAGGAGCATCTGATGCTAATGCAGAATATGTAGCATGGGTAAGAAATGTATTAGAAAAAAACAATATCAAATATCAATTAACAGAACTAGGAAAAGTAGATATTGGTGGAGGAGGAACAATTGCTTACATCTTAGCAAATAAAGGTACAGATGTAATCGATTGTGGAGTTCCAGTCCTTAGTATGCATGCACCTTACGAAGTAACAAGCAAATATGATATCTACTCAGCATATGAAACATATAAGGCATTTTGGAAAGAATAATGCCTAAGTCGGGGACGTTTCTTTTACGACATTTTTATATAAAGCACACTAAGATATAAAAAGTCCTATTATCGTAAATTATAGTAATAAAAATCATTGAAAATACATATGTAAATTCAATGATTTTTTTGTTTTAAATAAGAAAAAATTTACCTATATATAAATATTAAGATATAATAAAACAGACTCCTCTATAACATCAATATTTCACACAATTTTACTTCGTAAAATTGGCGAGCGAACAAAGACGGAGCATGTAAATAATCTAAAAGGTTATAATTTTTTAATCATGCTCCTTTTGTTTTTATAAATTTTCTAATAAATCGATAATAGAATTTATAAAATCTTTTTTCTCATCAGGAAGAGAAGCTATTTTATTAGAAATTTCTATATTTTTAGCTGCAGTAGTATTAGAAATAAAAGAAGCAAAAATAGTATTTGGAGTAATTCCTAAAATGTTCATATAATTAATCAAAGTTCCGAGTTTTAACACCATTATTTCCATTTTCAATTCTAGAAATATATTTCAAAGAAATACCTAGTTTTTCAGATAATTGTTCTTGAGTTAGCTTATTTTTGATACGAAAATCCCTTAAGATTTTACCAATATTTTTATCAATATCAGACTTTGAAATAGAACTCATTTTCTACCCCCACACAATCCAAAATATTACTATTAGTATAACAACTCGCCTAAAAATGTTGAACACATTAATACTACGGATAGCTATGAAATTAAATGACATTAAAAGTTTTAAAATGTAGTGTTACAATTGATGTGAAACAAAATAAATAAAAATTGAATAAGTGA
>CATLUC010000053.1 GCA_950059165.1 uncultured Clostridium sp. | reverse complement strand
AAGTTTTATTTTATACAATCATTTATATAAATAATTTGTTATACAAATTTACAGAATGTTTTGCTTTTTTATATTTTTATTGTTATACTAATGTTATATTATTTTACAAGGAGGTCTTTTTATGCCAACACCACATAACGAAGCCAATTTAGGTGACATTGCAAAAACTGTTATCATGCCAGGTGACCCATTACGAGCAAAATACATTGCCGAAAATTTTTTAGAAAACGCAAAATTAGTTAATCAAGTAAGAAATATGTATGCTTATACAGGAACATACAAAGGAAAAGAAGTTACTATAATGGCTTCTGGAATGGGTATGCCAAGTATGGGAATTTATAGCTATGAGCTATACAAATTTTATGAAGTTGAAAATATCATTCGTATAGGTTCTTGTGGAGCTTATGACCCTAACCTTAAATTATTTGATATTGTTTTATCAAATGCAAGTTTTAGTGAGGGAAACCTTGCACTTACTTTTAACAATGAAGATTGCCATATTGCAAAATCAAGTGAAGAATTGAACAATAAAATAATAGATACTGCTAAAGAAACTAATATCTCACTAATTCAGGGTAATACTACTTGTATGGACTTTTTTGACTTATATGCTACTGATATTAAGCAATTTTTTAATAGAATTCCAAATGATTTCAACCCTATTAGTGCTGAAATGGAAGCTTTTGCTTTATTCTACGTAGCTCAAGTTTTAAACAAAAACGCTGCTTGCTTAATGAGTGTTGTTGATATTGTAAATGATGATGGGAATGCAACATCAAGCATAACAGCTAAAGAACGTCAAAATGGCTTAAATAAAATGATAAAATTGTCATTAGATAGTAGTTTGAAAATTTAATTAGAAAGTAAAAGATAGGTCTATTTTTATTATAGCTTTAATATGAAAAAAACTTAGAGGTTTCATAACTTCTAAGTTCTTTTTATAAAAATATTATCTGGATTATATTTTTTTCTTAATTCTTCTTGATATTTTTTCTCATTTTCATTAAGAATCTTTGCATAATTTGCCTTTTCTTGAGGGCTACACCAATAACTAAGATAAATTGTAGCTAAAAGATTTTTTGTTCCTTCTTTTAAATTCATCTCATTTATTTTGTTTGAATGATTTAATTTTGATACATATGTTGTTGATTTATTTTCTTCTAAAAAATTTATAAACTTTTTAGGTATTTTTTCTATATACGCTTTTTCCATATGGTTTAAAATATCTAAAGTTTCAGTTACTACCTCTCTAAACGCCATATTTATCATAATCGCTTCATTCCTTCCTAAAAAATTTGTATTTGGAATATTAGCATGACTTTCCTAATATGTAATAAACTAGAACAAATACTATTCTAGTGTGTTTTTTCTTCGGTTTCTTTTTCTTTCATAGTTTCAGTAATTTTTGCTACTGTGTCATTGATATCTCCTTGTTTTCTATCTAATATAGAACTTACGATTTCTTCTATATTGTGTCCTTCATATTTTCTTTCTTCCATTTTTAATCCTCCTTCATAAATAAACTTAGTATTTTTACGATATTTCCATTATATATTATTTTAAGTGTTATGTCAAGTATTTTTGCATTTCAACATAACATCAAAAAAGCTATACTAATCTTTAGTACACAGCTTTTTTTCATTATTTTTTAATAGATAAAATTTTATATTTCATAATTCCAGCTGGTGCATTAACTTCTACAACATGATTTTTCTTAGCACCTAATAATGCTGAACCTAAAGGTGATTCATTTGATATTTTATTTTCTGCTAAATTTACTTCTGTTGAACCAACTATTGTATATTCAACTTTTTCGTCAAATTCCATATCTAAAACTTTTACGATATTTCCAATTTGGACTGTTTCTGTATCTATTTCACTTTCATCAATAATTCTAGCATGTCTTATTTTGTTTTCCAATTCTGCTATTTTTACTTCATTTTCAGCTTGTGCTGTTTTTGCCTCATCATATTCAGAATTTTCAGATAAATCTCCAAAACCTAATGCTACTTTTATTCTATCTGCTATTTCTGCTCTCTTTTCTGTTCTTAAATAATTTAATTCTTTTTCTAAATTTTCATAACCTTCTTGTGTTAATATTACCTCTTTTTCTTCCATGGTAATTCTCCTTTCAATCTAAAGTATAGTTACTATATTACGGCAAAACTAATAATTTGTCAAGCATATTTAGTCTTTTCCTTTCAAAAATGTCGCAAGAGAAACGTCCCCAATAGGACATTTTAAATAATCTATTCCAGAAAAAATTGTTGCAACTGTTTGTACTAACATCATAAATGTTACAATAGTATTTAAAATAAGTGCTCCACCGGTTAAGTTTCCAACAAAACATTGTCCAAAACTATGTAAGTCAACAAAAGCCAAAATTATTGCAATCATTTGTGTTACTGTTTTTAGTTTGCCCCAATTTGAAGCTGCAACTACTTTCCCACCTTTTTCTACTGCTATTAGGCGATATCCTGATACTATAAATTCTCGTGCCAATACAATAATTGGTATCCAAGCTGGCAATTTACTCATTTCTACTAACATACACATTGCAGCTAATACTAATATTTTATCTGCTAATGGGTCTAAAAATTTTCCGAATGTAGTTATTTGGTTGTTTTTTCTTGCTAAATAACCATCTAATTTATCTGTAATAGATGCAATTATAAATATTAAGTCAACAAGCCAATACTTTATTGGTATGTTGAATAATTCTCCATCTATTCCTAAAAAAGGAATTATAACCATAATTGGCACTAATATAATTCTAAAAATTGTTAATTTATTTGGCAGGTTCATAATTTCTATCCTCTCTTACTTTAACATTTCTATTGCTTTTTGTAATTGTGTATCATCTTTTTCCTCTACTGATAAAACATTTTTAACACTATCAGGCAATTTTACTTCTTCATCTGGCACTATTCCAATTTTGTTAATCTCTGTTTTGTTTGGTGTTAGATATTTTTCAGATGTAATTTTTAATCCACTTCCATCTGGTAATGTTAAAACTTGCTGAATAACACCTTTTCCATAAGTTTTTGTTCCACAAGTTTTTGCTTTTCCTAAGTCTTTTAAAGCTCCTGCTAGTATTTCTGATGAACTTGCTGTATTTTCATTTGTTAATATAACTATTGGCATATTGATAATTGGGTCATTTTCAGATTTTTTTATTTCTTCATTATTATTTTTATCTACTTCATATAATAAGTTAGAACCTTTATCGGCTATATAATCTGCTATTTCTAATGCCTCATCAACAATTCCTCCACCATTGTTTCTTAAGTCAATTATTAGTGATTTTATACCTTGTTTTTGTAATTCTTCATATTTTGCTCTAAAATCTTTTGCTGTTCCCTCATCAAAAGAAGAAAATTCAATATAACCTATTTGGTTTGAAAGTACTTTTCCTTCTACTGGATTTACTTTTATGCTTTCCCTTTTTAATTCAAATGTTTTGCTTTCAGTTCCTCTTAAAATTTCTAATTTAACTGTTGTTCCACTTTCTCCTTTTATCTTACTAGAAACTGTTGACATTTCTTCTGCTGTATAATTTGTTCCATCAACTGATACAATTAAATCTCCTGGCAAAATCCCAGCTTTTTCTGCTGGACTATTTTTTATAGGTGCTAGTATTTGTACTTTATTTGCTTCAGTATTTTTTACCATATAAATTCCAATACCAACAAAATTACCCATAGTATCATCCAAATAGTCTTTCATATCTTCTTTTGATATATATTCTGTGTATGGGTCTCCTAGTCCTTCTACATAACCTTTAATAGCTCCCTCTTCTAGCTTTTCTTCATCTATTTCACCCAAATAATATTTATCAATAATTGCTTTATATCTGTTAAGAGCATTTTCGATATCTTTATTATCTGAGCTTTTTGTAAGCATAGCTAATTTTGCTGATGAACTATTGGTAAATAATTGGTACATTCCAATTGAGGTACACAAAAATGTAACAAATGCTACAATAACAATAAGCATGATGATTTTATAAACTTTAAACCTTTTCTTTTCTTCCATTCTAACCTCCATTTAAGCACTGCAAAATTTAATCTTGAAATAACACATTTATATTATTTCAAGACTTTAATTATAATAAACTAAGTGAATGTCTAAATAATTGATATATAAAAATTTTTGAGAATTCGAATGTAACTGTAAAACATTTAGAAATTCTTATTCAATAAAATGAGGGATGTTCACGTCGAACGCTAGTGAGGATTAAGTGAAAGAGGCTCATTTTATTGAATTAGAATTTTTTAATGTTTGTAAGGCAGCCGAGAATTTGAAAAAATATTTATATATCAATGTTTTAAGCAAATATTTTTTTAATTCTAACATTTATAATTGCTTAACCTAGAGCATTTTCATAATTTTTATATTTTTGTAAATAATAAATTTTAAAAATAATGCTACTTTTAATTATATGTCATTTATTTAAAAATAATTACGAGGGTCTACCCTACAATTACTATAATTATATGGTGCAACTCTTACCTCAAAATGAAGATGTGGTCCACTTGAATTTCCTGAATTTCCAGACTTCATAATTTGTTGACCCCTAGAAACAATTTGTCCAGGTGAAACAGCAATAGAGCCAGGAGTTCCATGAGCATACCAAGTTTGCAATCCATTTGTATGTTGAATTACCACATATGTACCATAACTTGTTGTTAAATTAGCTGTTGCATAAACAACTCCATCTGCTGCTGCATATATTGGTGTTCCAACTGGTATTCCATAATCTAAAGCTCCATGATAGCTTCCATTTGAATAATACATAGTAGCTGTTATTCTTCCTGTATTTACTGGTCTTTGAAGCACACCACTTCCTGTATTAACATTTCCTCCACTGCTTCCTCCATTACTAGAATTATTATTTTTATTTGCATTTTCTTGTTCTTTTTGTTTTCTCAATTCTTCTAATTGAGCTGCATATCTTGCTTGGGCTGCTTGTATCTCTTTTTCTATTTTACTACTTGCATTTCTTAGTTCTTCAATATGTTTTTGTATTTCTTTTTCATCTTCAGATAATTGTTCTACTTGTTTGTCTTTCTCTTTTTTAGCTGTTTGTAATTGATTACTTACATTTTGTTTGCTAGCTTTTGAATTGCTTAATTGTTTTTTACTCTCTTCTAATTCTTTTTTTGCTTTTTCTATTTCTTCTTTTTGTTTTTGTATTTTCTCTAATAATTCTGTATCACTTGTTGCAACCTCTGTTATTAAATAATAATTAGAAATAAAATCTGTTATGCTTTCAGAAGATAACAAAAAGTCTAAATAAGAAGTTTCACCTGCTTCGTAGCTTGCTACCAACCTTTTATTTAATAAATCTTCTTGTTTTGTATAATCTTCTTGTGCCTTATCTAATTTTTGTTGTGAATCATTTATTTTAGTATTTAGTTCAGAAATCTGTGTATTTAAAGTATCTATTTGTGTTTCATAATCCTCTATTTTAGTTGATAACTCTTCTACTTGTTCCATTGTTTTTGATTTCTTAGCTTGTACCTCTTTTAAATCTTTTTCTGCATCTTGTTGTTGATTCTTAATTTCATCTCTTTCACCATTTAATTTTTCTTCTTCTTTTGACATTGCTGCAAATGTTATAGTATTTTGTAATAAAAATATTGCAACTACTAATACCCCTATTATTTTTAAACCTACTTTTTTCATAAGTTCCTCCTTTTTTACCCCTTTTACTTAACTTTTCTTTTTCACTAACTGGTTGGAAAAGAATTAAATTTTGGCTAGGAAAACAAGTTTTAAATTTATGATGCGTACTATTTGTACGTTGATTAAATTTAAAATGAAGTTTGACAACGCCAAAATTGTAATTATTTTTCAACCACAGTTTCTTTATCTTGTGTTTCATTGGTTGCTTCATCTGTTTTTTCTTCTTCGCTATTATCTTCTTCCTTTGTTTGCGTTGTTGGTATCACTCCATTTGTAATATATGGAATTGGGTCTGTTACAACTCCATTTAGCCTTACTTCAAAATGTGCATGTGGTCCTGTTGAATATCCAGTAGAACCTACTTTTAAAACTACAGTTTCTCCTCTTTTTACTGTTTCTCCAACTTGTACCATAATTTCTGAACCATGTGCATATAAAGTAGAAATTCCACCACCATGGTCAATAATTACCATGTTACCATATGCTCCATTATATTCTGCTTTTACTACAATTCCATCATTTGCAGCTACGAAGTTTGCTCCCATTGGTGCACTAATGTCTACACCTGTATGTAACTTTGTGTAATGTAAAATCGGATGAAATCTCATTCCAAATTTTGAACTTACTCTTGTGTATCCAGGCACTGGCCACGCTAGTTCTCCACCTATGTATTTTGTGTCTATTCCTTGAAGCGCAAGAGATAATATTTCTTTATTTACTTCTGCAAATTTTGCATTATATTCATCAATTTGTGCTTGAATATCTTTTTCTTTGTCAGATAATTTAGCAACATGATTTTCTCTTACTATTTTAGTGTTTTCCAATATTTTAGCTCTTTTAGTTTGATTTTGTTTCATTGTTGCATATTTTTCTTTTGTATTATCAAGTTTCTTTTTATTTAAGTCTATTTCATCTTTTTGTGCTTTCATATCTTCTAATAATTCTGTATCATAGTTTGCTATTTCTGTAATTAGAAAATAATTAGATAAAAAGTCTGAAATACTCCTAGAGCTTAAAATAACATCTAAATATTTTGTATCACTTGTTTCATACATAGACACTAATCTTAATTCTAATATTTCTTTTTGTTTGTCATATCTTTTTTGTGCTACTTCAAGCTTTTTGCTAACCTCATTAATTGAATTTTGTAATTTTTCAATATTCACATTTAGTTCATCTATTTCTTTTTGTGCATCTTCTATTTTTTCATCTAATTTTTGTATTTGTTGCATATTTTCTGACAGGTCATCTTGTACTTCTTCTAATCTGCCTGATGCATCATTTATTTGATTTTGTAGTTCTTGTTGCTGTGTTTGTAAGTCTGTTAATTCTTCTGCTAGTACACTAGAAATGATAAAACTAATAGTAATTAAGAAAGTTAAAACACTACATAAAATCTTACGCATTACTTAACTCCTTTCCTTAAAGGCTCAAATCCTATACTTTTAGATATTTCCTCATTGAAATTACACTTCCGATTGCTCCTATTCCAATTCCAAGTAACATATATACAAATATTATAGAATTGAACATATCTCCAAATGTTATTAAAGTCATATTTATTACTTGCATAAATTGAGCATTTACCATTTGTTCTGCTAAGAAACTATAACCTGTTCCTACAATTGCAATAGATATAATACTTGCAACAACACCTATTATCATACCCTCTACAATAAATGGCCATCTAATAAATCCATTTGTTGCTCCTACATATTTCATAATTGAAATTTCTTTTCTTCTAGCATGAACAGTAAGTTTTATGGTATTTGCTATAATAAATACAGAAGATGGTGGAAAAATATTGTTTTCTTCATACCCTGCTAGCAAATCTTTTTTATCTCCAAACCTTTCTTTCATTTGGTTTAAAGCTTGCTCTTTTGAGATAAAATCTGCTGTACTTACTCCATCTAAAGCCATTATTTTTTCTTTTATTTCTTCAATTTGTTCTTGTGTTGCATCATTATTTATAAAAACTTGTATTCCTTGCTCTGATTCCACTTTTGATACAAAGTGATTTATGTTTTCTGTTAGGATTAGGAATATTCCAAAAATAATCATTGTGGCACACATAATCATTAAAGAAGCACCTGTTGACTTCTTATTTTTGAAAACATTTCCAAAACCCTCTCCTATTAAATATCCTAATATGTTATATTTCACAATCATACCCACCTTTTTTATCATCTTTTACTATTTGACCTTTGCTTATATGGATAACCCTTTTTTTCATTTTATCAACAATATCTTTTGCATGTGTTGCAACTACAACTGTTGTTCCTCTCATATTTATATCATTTAGCAAATTCATAATATCCCAAGCTGTATCTGGGTCTAAGTTTCCTGTTGGCTCATCTGCAATAAGCATAGATGGATTATTAACTAATGCTCTTGCAAGAGCCACTCTTTGTTGCTCTCCACCTGATAACTCATTTGGATACATTTTAGCTTTTCCACTTAATCCTACCAAAGAAAGTACCATAGGAACTTATCTTCTAATATGTCTTGGAGTAGCTCTTACAATATACATTGCATATGCTACATTATCATAAACTGTTTTATCTGGTAATAACCTAAAGTCTTGGAACACAACTCCCATACTTCTCCTTAAAAAAGGAATTCTATTTGGCTTCAAAAAAGTTGTATCTTTTCCATTAATTATGATGTTCCCTGATGTTGGCTCTTCCTCTTTTAAAATCAACTTTATTAGTGTTGATTTTCCACTACCAGATGAACCTACTAAAAAAGCAAATTCACCTTTATCTATAACAAAATTTGCATTTTTCACTGCTTTTGTTCCTGTATCATATGTTTTTGTTACATTTCTAAACTCTATCATATTAAACTTTCTCCTTTTGGGCATAATTGGGACAGGTACCAAATAGCCCTTTTGGGCACTTTGGGGACAGGTCTCAATTGTTAACTTACATTCTTTCTTCTTTATCATAACAATAAAGTGCTTTTTTTGCAATACTTTTTTAGTAAAAAAATGATAGAAAATGTTGGTTTTTTTACATTTTCTATCATTATTCTTTCTTTTTCTTTTTTTATTAAAAAATTACTTGAATTTTAATATAATTTTCTTATTTAATTATGCTTAAATCCATTGCATATTCAAATGATATTTCTTCAAATTTTTTAGTTTTTTTCCATCCTTCCTCTTCATGTGACATATTAGAAATATCTGTTACCTTTTTATTTTTTAGTAATTTGATTATTTTATTTATGATTTCAATTTCACTATCTTTTAATTTGCTTAAATCAAAATTCTTGTTACTTATTATAATAGTTTTTGTACCACTTTCGTCTTCATAATCATTTCTCGTATATTTATCATCTAATAAAGAAATTTCTTTATATTTTTGCTCTATTATTGTAGGACCATATTGTTGCTTTTGATATGTTAATCCAGTAATTGAAACTCCTCTTTGATTAAATGATAATATGTCTATAAACCATAAATATTTATTAAGACTTGTTATGCTTAAGTTATTAACTTTACTAGAAATATAAGATATAATATTTTCTACCAAGTCTAAATCAAATGTTTTATATCCATTATATATATTAGGTTTTGATTGTAAAGAATTGTTTATAACTTTTCTATACATCTTTTGAATATCTTCTTTGCTTATTTTGTTTTCTATATTTGTTGACATTATTTTTTCATAAGTATTGTCGTTAATACTGCCATTTTTATATACCTCTTTTACTTTTTCTACAAATTTATCTTCATTATCTATTAATAGTTTTATATAATCACTTTGAGATTTTGTTGGTACTCCTCCTCTTTCATATCTGTTAATAGTCATTTTCCCAAATCCAAGAATAGCAGTTAGTTCTCTTTGTGATATATTATATTTTTTTCTTAAAGCTATAATATCTTGTGGTTTTATTATATTTGCTTTTTCCCTATATATTTCATATATTTTTTCATTATTTTTATTTTCAATTTCACTTATATATAAATCTTGATGGCATTCTTTACATACTGCTACATTTTCATATGTATTTATTTCTATTCCCCTAAATTCTTTTATATTCTACTTCTTTTTTACAATATGGACAATATTCTTTCATTTTAATTCACCTCATCATATTTACCAAATTCATGCACTGACAAACAAATTGACTTTTCTGTACTTTCTACTCTAATTTTAATATACAGTTTAGTTCCCTCAAATAAAGGACTAAATTTAAATATCCACCCTTTATATTGTGGATTTCTGTCTTTTTCTGGACCTGCAAAGCAATCATCTACCGAGAGTTCTCTAATAATATTTTTAATATCATTATGGTTTAGACTATACTCTCTCATAAACTCTACATTTTTCCTAGTTCTTACAATAATAAATTTATCTCCATTATTGTCTTTGTCTACAATTTTTTTGATTTTTAGTAAATTCTGACTTTGGATTTGACCTCCTATTGTATTCATATGCCATCTCCTTTTTAATGCTCGCCCCCTTTTGCCACTTTTTGATGGCATATTTATTTTACCATGGTTATTACTATTAGTCAATACTTTTTCATCAAATATTTATGAAAATCACATTAAAAACTTTTCTTTAATTGATTTGTAAGTTATTCCAAAGTATTCCATTAGTTCTTCTGCTTTTCCAGATTTTCCAAATGTGTCTTTCATTCCCATTCTTTCTAATTTTACTGGATAGTTTTCTATTAAAACTTCGCTAATGGCTGTTCCTAAACCTCCTATAATGCTATGGTCTTCTACTGATACTAATTTTTTTGTTTCTTTAGCACATTTAATTATCATGTCTTTGTCAATTGGTTTTATTGTATGTACATCTACAACTCTAATGTGAATTCCTTGTTTTTCTAGTTCTTCTTGTGCTTTTATTGCTTCTGATACAGTTACTCCTGTTGCAAACACTGTTCCATCTGTTCCTTCTCCTATTTGGATAGCTTTTCCAATTTCAAATTTTTGATTTGTTTCATATATTATTGGTGTTGCAAGTCTTGCAAGTCTTACATATACAGGTCCATTTATTTTGCTGATTTCTTTTATTATCCATCTTGTTTGGGTATCATCTGATGGCGAAATTACTGTCATGTTTGGCAATGTTCTCATTAAAGAAATGTCTTCTAACATTTGATGTGTTGCTCCATC
>CATLUC010000052.1:7272-10949 GCA_950059165.1 uncultured Clostridium sp. | reverse complement strand
TTACTATATCAATACTTTCAAGATATTTTCCACAATCTAATTCACGGATTCAGGAAATGTAGGAGGATATATGATAAAAAAAGAAGAATCTTTAGGAATTCCTAACTACGGGATGCAATACTTAAAAATGCCATTAGAAAGAAATAGACCACAATCTACTTTGTTAGAATTTGAAGCGATAAACAACTTTATTAAACAAGTAGCTTTAAGCAATACAGTACCAGAATTTCAAGGTAAACAAAAGAGATTACAATTTATAAATTATGGGAGTACACAATTAGTTTATGTTTTAACCATTGACGAGAATAGACAATATACTTTTTTAGTAAATCAGCCAGTTACACCGTTTGGAACTGGAAAAAGAGAATTTGAAAATTTAAAAATACTAAGTAAATATAACAAGAACAATGTTATTACTCCACTTTATTACTTTATAGACAAAAATAGCCCCAATAGGGAGTTATATGTTACACCATATTATTATCAAGCTAGATGTGTTGGTGTAGAAGATAAAGAATGGGGAATTTGGGTACCAGAGCCAAAATACAGTTTTTATGATTTTAAAGCACAAGATAGAAAAGTTATAAATGCTAGTATGGTAGCTTTACTTATAAAATTATATGATAACAAAGGAAAAAAAGGTTTGTCAAAGGTTAGATTAGATGGTGGTGATTTCATGCTTGAAAAGGGCTTTGAAGATATGGATATTAACTTTAAAAATATATTGACAAAGATAAAATTGATAGCTGCTAGAGAACTTGAAACCATAGAATTAGATGAATATATTAGTAGGATTAGACAAGAACTATCAGGAAAGGTAACAAACAATCAAGAAATGAAAATTATAGGAAAAAAATTAAGAAAACCAATGGAATTGGATGAAATAGAGGATGGAATTAAACTAGGATTTCATTTAAGAGAAATGGAAAAAGCCGAACACATACTTAGATAATATACAAATATATATTAACAAATATTTGACGTAATGACATCAGTTACTATAAATGTAGCATTATTGACAATTTGTTACATACAATATGTTAATAAAATTATAGATAAGGAATAAAAATAACAGCATATTCTACTTTTTGACCGAAGGGAATATGCTGTTATTATTATATAAAGTGTTAACCATATTCAACTATGGTTTCTAAATTTCTACTTATATTATACATAGATTTTAAATTATATTAAAGAAAAAAATGAATATGATATTAGGGAAATAAGTAATTACATATATAATATTACCAAATCAAACCAAATAAAACCAAAATGTCATATAAAAGTAATAAAATCTGAAAAAAATAGCATGCGAAAGTATTAAGAAAAATTAACTTGCAATGATAAATAAAAATAATTGAAAAGTAGATATATGCATGATATAATTAAGAAAACTAGTATCTAAAAAACTAATTATAAAAAGATAGGTAAGAAAAGGTTGAAAAATATTTACATTTTTTCAACCAATTTATGCCTTGGAAAGGAATGGGATAAAAATGAAAAAAATAATTAGTATGGTAATAACAGTTATAATGTTAATTTTAATGAGTACCATTTCAAATGCTAGTACAGCAACAGAAAGTAAGCTAGAAAATGAATTAGGCATTAATCAAACAATGGAGCAAACAACACAAATACAATTACCAAGAACTAGAAGAAATTATCTTGGTCTATTTTTGCTACTAGGAGTAGAAATAGCAGTAGCAAGTGGTGCTATTTATTTTGGTAAAAAGAAGAATTTGCAGATAAAAAACAAAAAGATAATTGTAACAGGATTAGCAATTGCCTTATCTATGCAATTCATATGAACTACATATGGAGCAGTAACAGCATTTGCAGAAAAAGGAGAATTAAATGGAGATGGCAATATCAATTATGATGATGTCAGTATATTAGAAGCACATTTAATTCATTTAAAGCCAATAGAAGATACAAAGATACTAGAAAAGGCTGATATGAATAGTGATGGAAATATTACAGTAACAGATTTAAGCCTTCTAATTAGAAAAATAGAAAAAACATTAGACTATCAAGTAATTTTTAGTGATATAGCGCAAAACAATTATTATCCAAACCAAAACGAAGAAATCACTTTAAAATTTGATGCTAGTGTAAGTTATGATGCAAATATTAAAAGAATAGTAATTAACGGACAAGAAATAGAAGTACAAAAAGAAGAAGGAATGGAAAATGAATACTTCTTCAAAACAAATAGTGGAAATGTAGGAGGTATCAAAGAATATCACTTTACAGAAGTACTATTAGATAATGAAAAAAGAGTAAAAGTAGATTATACTATAAAAATAGATGTATTAAAACAAAGACCAGCAATTGAAAATTATATACAAGAAGAAAATATTAATGAAGAAAAAATAAAAATATCTTTTGATTTAAAAGATAAAGATAATGCTATTACTTCAGCTAAAGTAGAAATTTATAATGAAGAAGAGGACATAGTATTAGAAGAAACATTAGAAAAAGGAGCTAACCAAGTAGAAGTAGCAGTAAAAGATGGTAAAAAATACAAAGCTCTTTTTGTACTAGATTATGATTTATCTTCAAACCAATTACCACAAGAAGGAGAATATGCTATAACAGAAACAGTTGAAAAAGAACTTTCTATGGTAATTGACTATAACCTAAAACTAACAAATCTTACAACCAAGAAAGATGATAAAGAAACAAGCACTTTTGAGAAAAATCAACCAATTACCTTAGTCTTTGAAAGTACAAATGCAACAGCACATAAACCAACCACAGTAAAAGTAAATGGAAAAGAATATCAAGTAACACAAAAAGAAAATCAATATGAAGTAACATTAGATGCTACAACAGAAGCAGGACAAAAAGAAATAGCAATTGAAGAAATAACTTTATCCAATGGAAAGAAAATTACTTTAGAAAATGACAATAAAGTAAATGTAACAATAATTAAGCAAAAACCAGTTGTATCAGACGTTACAACAGAAGAAAATATAGAAACAGACAAAATCAAAATAAATTTCAAATTAAAAGATGATGACCACACTATAAAAAGTGCAAAAGTAATTCTTCTAGATAGTGAAGGTACACAAATTGAGGCACAAGAACTAAAAGCAGAAGAAATCCAAAATGCTGGAAATATAGAAAAAACATTGGCAACAAAAATAACAAGCAAATACAAACTTAAAATAATTGCTACATATAATCAAGTAGGAGGAGAAACAGAAGATGTTACTGACAGTGTATTGTTTGAAAAGGAAATATCTGCTAAACCACGTGCAGAAATCACACAAGTAACAGTTGACAAAGATTATGTAGAAAAACAAGGAAATATTACACTTGAATTTAAAATAGAAACAAATAAAAAAGAAGCTATCAGCAAAATTCGTGTTAGCAACACAGACTGCATTGTTAGCAAACTTGAAAATGGGAATTATCAAGTAACATTACAAGTAGGAGAACAAAGTGGAATACAAGAATTAGCAGTAACAAAAATCATTTACAATGATAATTCTGTAGCAGAGGTAAATAAAACAGTTAAAGTAGACATATTAAAAGATAAACCAACAGTACAAAATATAAACCAAGAAGATAAAGTAGAAACCTCACAAGTAACTGTAGACTTTGATGTAATCGACCAAGACAATAGTATTATAAATGCTAAAGTAGTACTAATAGAACAGGAAAATGGCACA
>CATLUC010000052.1:0-7155 GCA_950059165.1 uncultured Clostridium sp. | reverse complement strand
AAGCAAGAAGCAATTACAGTAAAATTTGAAAGTACTAATATAAGTAAATTTGTACCAGCAAAAGCAGTAATAAATGGAAAAGAATACAACTTAACCAAAGAAAATAATACTTACCAAACAACCATAGATGCCTATGAAGAATCAGGGGCAAAAGATATTATAATTGAAAAAATCACACTAGATAATACAAAAGAATTGCCAGTTACCCAAAATAATCAAGCAAAAGTAGAAATTTTAAAAGATAAGCCAACTGTAGAAAAATTTGCTTATACAGAAGGAGATGACAATACAGTAAAAGTAACATTTAAAATAACTGACCAAGAAGAAACTGTAACAGGAGGAGAAATTATAATTACAGATGAAAACAAAGTAGAGGTAAAAAGGCAAGCAATTACAAGAGGAGACAATACAATTACTTTTGAAAAAGTAAATAATAGTGAAATCTATTATGCTAAAATATTAGTAAGTTATGACTTAGATACAAATGCAATAGAAAACGGAAAAAATGAAGTACAAAATAAAGAAATGTTACAACAAGAAATTAGCATTGGTGAGCGTTTAATTGAAATGAAAGATATCATTGCAACTTCTTTATATAGAAAAACAGGAAGTACAGTAGACAAAGTTTCAAGAATAGATGTTTCAGAATTAAATGACTTAACACCATACTTTGTTCAAGTAGAAATGAAAGAAATGGAGTCATTTAATGCAAGTATTAAAAAATATACAGTAGAAAATGACAAACTATATTTTACAGTTGACCTTCCTAATATGGTTCAATATGAAGGAAATGAAAAGAGTAATAGCTTACAAGTTGAATTTGGAGAATTAACTGATAATGTAGTAGAAAATATTGACTTAGAAACTTTAGTAGAACAAATTAAAGAAGATCCAGCAGGAAACTATAAATTAACAATGGATGGAGATGCTAGTGTAATTGAAAGTAATGCAACACTAATTGGAGGAGAATTTACAGGAAGCATCGACTTTGGTGGACACACCATCAAAAACTTAGCAAAGCCATTATTTAACACTTTAAATGGTGCAACCATTGAAAACTTAGTAATAAAAAATTCAGGTGCTACAGCACATGGAATATTTGCAGAAACTATTAATGCATCTACAATAAGGAATATACATATTAGAGACATAATGATTACAGCACCAAATGAGAATGGTACAGGTAGTTTTGCAGGTAAAACAAATAACAAAACCTTAATTGAAAATTGTTCTGCTGTTGATATAAAAGTAGGAAATGCTAAAAGAACAGGTGGTTATATTGGTCAGGCATATAACACAACCATTAGAAATTCATATATAGAAGGCTATGTAAGTAGTGGCTCAGACGGCTCAGGTGGATTTATTGGAGAAGTACCAGGTGGAGGTGTTGTTTTAGAAAATATTTATGCAAATGTTAAAGTTAATTTTGGTGGTGGCTCAAATGCAGGTATTTGTGGATATCAAGGATACCAAAATTACCTAACATTGAAAAACACCATAAGTATGCCACAAAACGAAAGAGGAGCACTTGGATATAGAGTATATGGAGATCCATATGGATATAAAATAGCTGGAGCCAACAATTATGAATTATCAACTTCTAATATGGCTTCACAAGCATGGAGAGGAAATATTAATACTGTAACACCAGAAACTCTAAAGACAAAAGAATTTTATACCAACACATTAAAATGGAGTGAAGAAATTTGGGACTTTTCAAAAGTATTGGAAGGAAAATATCCAAGATTAAAGAGTGAACCAAAAGAAGAGGAAAAACAAGAAGATAATGATACATATATTCCTGACTACAATAGAGTAAAGGAACTATCAAATTACAATACAGAACGTCAAATAGCTTATCACAATATGTACAAATTAATGCCATTTTACGATGCTAAATATTATATAGAAGATGGAAATAAAATTGCATTAGACCATATTTAAATACTAAAATAATTGCTAAAATATATGCTTATGACGAAAATGATAAGTGGATAGTAGGTTTATCAAAAAATACTAAAAATAGTATTAAAAAGATACGTGTGTTATTTACAGATAACGAATCTGTCACATATCCAGTTACCTATAAAGAAGATGATACAAGAATTGTACATTACACAATTGACGAAATTGGAATTAATTACACTTATGAAAAATATTTAGTAGATACAAGTTCTCGTGTTTACAATTACATAGTAGACAAAGTAAAAACTTTAGACTTTGCCAATGATTTATCAGTTTTAACAACAGAAAAAGAAGTAAGGTCAACAAGTGAACATTATCCTATTGTTCAAGAACATGCTGAAGATTTTGCCTTAAAACTTATGGCAAATAGCCCAGAATTTAATATTGTAACACAAAATACAATTATAGAAGATAGTGCAATAAAAAAACTATCAACAAATAAAATGATAGAAAAATTGTTATATGCTTACAACCATTTTAGTCGTTATTATGACATCACAATTGGTGGTATAAACTTAAGTGACATTGTTTATTTTGACGGTTCAATGTTTAGTAGTGGATTTAACCCTATTGGAACAACAAGTGGGTTTATGGGTACTACAAGCGAGATGCGTTCAAGTAATAGAGTAGCAAATTATTATGATAATAACTTAAAACCATTTACCAAAACAGACATAATAATCTTCTTAGAATACTTTATTAAAAACTTAACAATTGAGAAATATAAAAATGACCCAGCAAGTTGGATTATAGATACTTGGGATGGTGGTGTGATTTATGAACAACCAGCAGCACGTTATCATGAAGTTCGTTATCGTGTATGGGACCACTTTAAAGCATTAGCAGCTAATGGAGACAATAGACCAAAACAAAGTGTATTAATGCTATTATCTTACCACTATGATGATATGTATATACTAGGTATTCCAGGAACAATTCTAGTTGGTAACTTAAGAATGTACTTTGGAAATAATTATGATGCAACACCATATGAAACAAGATTACAAAAATTAACAGGTTTTTCAAATCTTGCTTGTACTTACTTTGATACAGTAGCTGGAGCAGTTTATGGATCAAAAGGATTTACAAATTTAAGCAATCTTACACAAATTTCTTATGATAGTACACAAGTAAGAAATTGGACTAATGTAGCAGACACACCAAATCCATATAAACATTATCATGAACCAACTAATAATTATATTACAACACCATCAGCTTCTGCAGCTTTTGGTAATACGTCTTGGGGTATTTGGTGGGTAAATAGTTGGGCATTAAGTAGCTTTGGAATATTTACACATGAATCTGCTCACAATACAGAAGATAGAATATTCTTTGAAGGACAAGGACAGAGGTGCCCAGGTGCATCTGAGAACTACACCAATGATTTCTTAACACAATATAATGGAACCAATACATATGTTCCAAATTATTCATATACAAACTCTTGGGTTGGAAATCCATATACATCAAATTTCTCTTATACACGTATTAATACAAGAGAAAAAATAAAGGACTATTATAAAAAGGTGTTTGATACTTATGCCTTTATGGATTACTTAGAAGCACAAGCTTTCTTAAAAATGACACCAGAAGAGCAATCTAAAGTTGCAATGGTTATGCAAGATAACAACGGAAGTGTTTCACATCAAACCAAAACAAAAGAAGAATTTGAAGCAATGAACCTAAAAACTATAGAGGATTTATGGGACAATAAAATTCTTAATATACGTGCTGGAACAGCAAATTCACTACACAATGCCAATTGGTATTTACCAAGTAATCCTAATGGAGGTATGACAAAATCTTATATGATTTTACATTCTTATCAATTGATGGGAGACTTTGGTTTTGGAGCTTATGCTAAATACAATAGCAGTACCGTTAGAAATGACTTAGACGCTTTACAAAAAATTACTGGAGACAATACAATGACATGGAAGACATATCAACTAAGCAGATTTGACAACATAAAAAATAATCTAAGCAAATTTAGATATTTTAACACAAGTGAAATTGAAAATCAAATGTTACAAGCGATGCGTTTAGACATTGAAAATAATCTAACGAGAAATTCAAATAGTTATATAGCAAATTATAGAAACAATTTATTTGGTTATTTAAAAAGAGCAACTGGTGACTATGAAACAGGTATTTTTGAACCAGTAGCTAGTGTTGTACATGTAAGAAGTGCAGAAGAACTAATAGAAGCCTTAAAAGATACTGTTCATGCTAACATTTCTATCGATGTAGATTTAGACTTTACAAATATAGAAGTAACAGATGCAACTACTTCTATGGCATGAGATTTTACAGGAAGCATTATTGGTAATAACCATAAAATAATAGGACTAAAGAAACCATTATTTGCAACAGCATCATTTGTAAATTTAAAAGACGTACATTTTGAAAATTGTAATGTGTTATCAGCAGGACAAAGTGATGTGGGAATATTTGCTAAAATACTTAAATATAGTACAATCAAAAATATAACATTTGACAATGGAATTTCTGCTAGAGGTGTAACTAGAACAGGAGCCCTTGCAGGAACAATAAATAATTCTACAATAGAAGATATTTCTATTGATAATGCTACAATAGCAACCTCTACAAGTGGAGATGCGATTGGTGGACTATATGGTCAAGGAGCTTCTAACCATATTAAAAATGTTCATGTATCTAATTCAAATATAGCTGGAAAAGATAGTATTGGTGGAATAGCAGGATATACAAACAATAACGTGTATATTTCGCAAGTAACCTTTAGTGGTAATATCACAAGTACTAGAAACTCTTCTGGAGGACTATTTGGACAATTGCATAATTCTAGATTAGAAAATGCCTATGCAACAGGAACTATTAAAGGAGGAGACTATGTAGGAGGTGTTGCAGGATTTGCACCATCTAGTAAAATTGATAAAGTTATGAGCCATATGCTAGTTACAGGAAATAATTTAGCACGTACAGGAGGAATTGTAGGACACGAAACAGTACAAACAAGTGGAGCCATTTTCCCAGCAGGTATTACCAATAGTATTGCCTTAGGAAAAGTAAAAAATGGTCATAAATTTGTTGGTACAGCAACAAAAGAAATAATAGAAGGTAACTATAGTAATAACTATGAACTAGAAGAAATATCAGGACATAGTTCTAGCGAAAAAACAGGAATAGACTTAAATGAAAGAATTACAACAATTTCAATTGACAATGTAAATGAAGCATTTTATCGTACTACACTTGGTTGGGATTCAACCATTTGGGACTTTACAAATGTTAGAACAGGTGGATTACCAAAACAAAGAAGATTAGACAAAAACAATGTAACACAAGTGTTAGATAGAATTGAAATTAGCACAAAAGAAGACTTCCTAAAAATCAATGATGCATTAGATGGGGATTATATCCTTACAGCTAATATTGATTTAACTGGACTTACCAAAGAAACAGGCTCTAGTATAATAACAGGAAGATTTACTGGTAAAATAGATGGAAAAAATCATACAATTTCTAACTTGAATAATTACAGCTTATTTGAAAATTTCAGAGGAACTGTACAAAATTTAAATATTAGAGACTTCACAAATACAGGAACTGGTAGAGGAAATGGAGATTTCGTAACAGCTTTTGCACAAGAAACCTTTACAGCAACCTTTAAAAATATGAAATTTGAAAATATCACATTATCAGGAAGAAACAATGTAGCAGTCGTTACAGGAATGGATGGAAGAGATAATGCTAACTCAGTATTTGAAAATATTTCTGTTAAAAATGCTAATGTAACAGGAACAGGTGTATATGTATCTACTTTTGCAGGAAGAAAATATGGTGGAAAAATGAAAGATATTTATGTACAAGGAACACTAAATGTAACTGGTACAGAAAATGCTGGACTAGTAGGTTCAATGCAACAAGGAGGAACAATTGAAAATATCATTACCGATGTTTCCATTACAAAACCAAGCAATAATTATTCAAATGTTGCAAATAGTGTATTTAATGCTTCTTTAGTAGGAAATATTTATAATACACCAAGCATAAAAAATAGTGTAGCTTTTGGCAATATGACAGGATATGAAGATGCACAAGGAAATGAAATGCTTCCATACAAATGTGTAGGAGCAGTAGAAGCTCAAGTAATTGCTTGTTTAAGCAAATGTTATGAGGTAACCGAATGTGTAGGAGCTAGCCGTGTAAGTGCAGAAACAGCAGGACATTTGGATACGATAGCAAGAAATAAATTGAATGCAGAATTTTATAGGAATTTAGGATTTGATGAAAATATTTGGAACTTTACAAAAATTACAGCAAAAGGATATCCAGTATTAAAATAGTAATCAAAAAAACAGCATATTTCAATGTTTTGAAATATGCTGTTTTTATAATAAAAATTTATAAGAAATTATTTTATTTACTTGTATTTGGTAAAATAGAGGTGGTGTTTATGAGTTTCATCTTATTCTTAATATTCGCCTTAATGGCATCAATTACTCTAAACGTAGCCTTATTGACGATTATATACATACAATACGTAAATAGAATTTTAGATAAGGAATAAAATAACAACACATTCTGCTTTTGACCGAGTGAATGTGTTGTTATTTCTTTTTATATAAAGTGGTAACCATATTTAACTATGGTTTCTCATTTTCTATCTATATTATACACAGATTTTTAATAAAAGTCAAATTATTTTTGGAAGGTTAGCTACAAAAATATGCAAAATTTTGTTTTGTTCGCTTGTATTTTAGTAATAAATGTTATATAGTTATTTATGAAAATGAGAATAAGTGGAGTGTGTTGCCACCTTTGACAACTTGTTTATACATAAACCTCTACGACTTTTAGTTGTAAGACTGATATATGGGGGTGGTACTATGGTAGAATCAGCATTATTATTAATCATTCAACTACTATTCTATGGATTAGTAGGAGTTACTATCATAAATGTTGCCTTAGTTATCATCATCTTAGTGTTACTATATAGGCAATAAAAAATAACCATTCTGCTTTTGACGGAGAGAATGGTTAAACATTTCTTTTTGGCAACACATTTGAGTGTTTCTCATTTTCTATCTATATTATACACAGATTTTTATGAAAAGTCAAATAGTTTTTTAGGTTACAACTAAAAAATATTGTTGTTGTGTCAATGATGTGAAACAAAAATATATAAAAATTTAATCTATATAA
>CATLUC010000051.1 GCA_950059165.1 uncultured Clostridium sp. | reverse complement strand
GTAACACTACATAATTTTCATTTTAACATTATTTTAAAAATATAACCTTACAATTTCATTATCTATATTTGACGTCTTATTTTGTGTCCACGAATTGCAACGATACAACTAAAAATTATGTCAAAATTTCTTTTTCATCATATTCTTCTGGTTTTTTACCCAATCTAGCTTTCATATAACTAATTAGCCCAAGCATTATAACAAATAATATAATTCCAAGCAAAATCATACTATGTGCCGTTGTTGTAATTCTAAGCAAATACGAACCAAAAAGGCTAATTATTGCCCTTAATCCATTTCTAATTATTGCATTTACTGCATAAATTTGTGTTAGAATTTTATCTTTTGCAAAATTGCTTAAATATCTTGTTATTAAAACCTCACTTACTCCTTTTGAAAAATTAATAGTAGTAAAACAAATAGTTAGAATAATTAAACTTACTAAATATGATGTGTTTATACTACCTGTTATACCTGCTATTAAGATAGCAATTGTTATGGTTAGCATAATTATAGATAGAGACTTGTTTCGGAACTTCTTATGAAATCTAAGCTGATTTTTTGACCCCATAGATGAACCTATTCCTACAATAGCTGCTACTATTGTAATTATTTGTTCTGGTGTTCCAATATCTACTAATATACTTGCTCTATAACTTCCCATCACACAAAATATTCCCCAAGTAATTCCTGAATATAAAAATAGACTTCTTAGTCTTTGAGAATAAGCAATAAATTTTATGCATTCTAACAGTTCTTGTACATATTTGCCCTGTTCTTTAGTTTCTTCTTTGTTTTTGTCTTCTTCAATATCTATAAATCCCAAAGATATTATTGTTGCAAGTATTGTAAATCCCAAACTTGCTATCATTGGAATATATGGATTTATAACATATAAAAATCCTGAAAATATAGAAGTAAAAGCATTTAATAGAAAATAATGTTTATATCCTTTACTTTCCATTTTAGAAAATATTTCTCCTTGCTTTTTTCCATTTGGAATCGAATATCTAATTAATGCTTTATCTGAAATATCTTTTAATGAAAAACATATACTACTAATAAATTGAGCAAAGATTAAATTCCATATATTTTGACAACACATAATTAAAATTACAAAAATGCCGTTAAATATATTAGCTAAAATTGTGCATCTTTTAGTACCTATTTTATCAACTATTATACTAGCTGGTATTTGGAATATCATCATAAATATGGCATAAAATGCATTCCCTAAAACAACATCTGAACTACTAATATGCTTTACTTGTGTTAAAAATAAAAACTCTATTGCGTAATAAAATATTAAATCTAAAGAAATTCCTCTATAAATGGAATATATTTTCATGTTCTGTTTTCTTTGTTTTATAATTTTTTCATTCATTTACAAATTTCTCCTTTGTGTTCTTTTCTATAGAATTATACACTTGATATTTGTAAATGTCAAAATAAAATTGCTACAGTTTAGGAGTTATCGTTACAGTTCACCGAAACACTAAATTACTCTAAAAGGTCAATATATAAATATTTATATATTGACCTTTTTAATAGTAATTATAGTTTCAGTGAACTGTAACGAGTTATCCTACATGAACTGTAGAAATTATTTAATGGAAATATTATTCTTCAACTTCAAATTGACTATTATATAAATCGGCATAAAATCCATTTTTATCTAGTAGTTCTTGATGTGTTCCTTGTTCTATAATATCCCCATGGTTCATAACTAAAATTAAATCTGCATTTTTTTTTTTTTTTAATCTATGTGCAATAATAAAGCTTGTTCTTCCTTTCATCAAATTATCCATAGCAGCTTGTATTTGAATTTCTGTTCTTGTATCAATAGAACTTGTTGCTTCATCTAAAATCAATATTTTAGGGTCTGCTAAAATAACTCTTGCAATTGTTAACAATTGCTTTTGTCCTGCTGATATATTTGTTGTTTCTTCATTGATAATTGAATTATAGCCTTTTGGTAATGTTTTTATAAAGTGATGCACATGAGCAGCTTTAGCAGCTTCAATTACTTGGTCATCTGTTGCATCTTCTTTTCCATATTTTATATTATCTTTTACTGTTCCTCCAAATAACCAAGTATCTTGTAATACCATACCAAACATTTTACGAAGTTTACCTCTATTTAGCCCTTTTATATTATGACTATCTATTAAAATTGCACCTTCTATCACATCGTAAAATCTCATTAACAATTTTACTATTGTTGTTTTTCCTGCACCTGTTGGTCCTACTATTGCAATTTTTTGTCCCTCTTTTACATTTGCTGTAAAATCATTTATTATTGTTGTTTCTTCATCATATCCAAATTTTATATGATCAAATGTTACATTTCCTTTTAAATTTTCTGTATCTATATTATCTTTATCTGTATCAATTTCTTCTAGTTGTTCTAAAAACTCAAAAACTCTTTCTGCTGCTGCTGTCATAGATTGTAATGTTGCAGATATTTGAGCAATTTGGTTTATAGGCTGGGTGAATTGTTTGTTATATTGGATAAAACTTTGAATGTTTCCTACTGTAATTCTTCCATTTATTGCCAAATATCCACCTGCTACTGCTACTCCTACATATCCTACATTAGATATAAAATTCATAATTGGAAACATTAGTCCAGATAAAAACTGTGACCTCCAACCTGATTTATACAATTCATTATTTGCTTTTTCAAATTCTTTAGTTACCTTTTCTTCACTGTTAAATGCTTTTACTACATTTAAGCCACCATAAATTTCTTCAACTTGCCCATTTACGTGTCCTAAATATGCTTGTTGTGCTTGGAAATATTTTTGTGATTTCCCTACAATATTTTTTACTAATAGCCCTGCAATTGGTAGTATAACAAGAGATATTAGAGTCATTTCCCAGCTAATAGAAAACATCATTATTAATATTCCAACAATTGTACAAACAGAAGTAATAATTTGTGTAATACTTTGGCTTAAGTTCATACTTAATGTGTCAATATCATTAGTAATAATTGATAAAACTTCTCCATGTGTTTTTGTATCAAAATATTTCATTGGTAATTTATTTATTTTTTGTACTAAATCATTTCTTAATTTATATGTTAGTTTTTGTGAAATCCCTGTCATTGTAAAACCTTGTATAAAGGAAAATATCGCACTTACTGCATATAAAATCAATAAACTTATTGCAATTTGTCCAATTTTTCCAAAATCTATTCCAGTTTCACCTGACAATTTCCCAATTAGCCCATTAAATATCTCTGTTGTAGCATTACCTAGTATTTTAGGTCCTATAATTGTAAAAATAGTACTTCCAATTGCAAAGATAATTACAACAATTAATGCTACTTTATATTTTGATAAATAATTATTTATTAATTTTTTCATTGTGCTTTTAAAGTCTTTCGCTTTTTCAGTTACTTTTCCTCCTGGTTTCATAGGTCCTCCCATTGGTCCTCCTGGCATATTATTTACCTCCTTCCTCTTTTAGCTCTTCTTCTGACAATTGTGATAAAGCAATTTGCCTATATGTTTCATTATTTTTCATAAGCTCCTCATGTTTTCCTATTCCAACTACTTTTCCTTCTTCTAGTACTACTATTTTTTCTGCATTCATAATTGTACTAATTCTTTGTGCAACAATTATAACTGTCTTATCTTTCGTTTTTTTCTGAAGGGCTTCTCTTAATTTGCTATCTGTTTTAAAATCTAATGCTGAAAAACTATCATCAAATATAAATATTTCTGGGTTCTTTGCTATTGCCCTTGCAATTGCTAAACGTTGTTTTTGACCACCTGAAACATTACTTCCTCCTTGTGCAATTGGTTCTTGATATTTTTTTTCTTTACTTCCAATAAATTCTGTTGCTTGTGCAATTTGTGCTGCTTCTTCCATTTGGTCATTTGACATCTTTTCATTTGAATATTTAATATTAGATTCAATTGTCCCAGAAAATAGAATTCCCTTTTGTGGAACTAGTCCTATAATTTCTCTTAGTTCTTTTTGTGCAACTTCTTTTATATTAATACCATCTACTAACAACTCCCCACCTGTTACATCGTAAAATCTAGGTAATAAATTTACAATAGTTGACTTTCCACTTCCTGTACTACCAATTATTGCTGTTGTTTCTCCTGGATTTGCTGTAAAATTAATATCAGATAAAACTTCTGTATCTGCATCTGGATAACGGAAAGATACGTTTCTAAATTCCACTAGACCTTTCTTACTCATATCGAATTTTTTTGTTTCTTCCTTGTCTATTATATCTGGTTTTGTCTCTATTACTTCATTAATACGTCTTGCTGACACTGCAGCTCTAGGTAGCATAATAGAAATCATTGAAATCATTAAGAATGCCATAACAATTTGCATAGTATATTGTATAAATGCCATCATATCTCCTACTTGCATACTACCATTATCAACATTATGACCTCCAACCCACACAATTAAAATTGTAATAGAATTCATAACAAGCATAAGTAATGGCATCATCATAGACATTGCTCTATCAACAAAAATATTTGCTTTCATTAAATTTTGATTTGACATTTCAAATCTTGCTTCTTCTTTATTTTCTTTATTAAATGCTCTAATAACTGGCAATCCTGTTAATATTTCTCTTGCAACTTGGTTTAATCTATCAATTAATTCTTGCAATTTCTTAAATTTCGGCATGACTATAATAAATAATGTTCCTACAATAAATAGAATAGCTAATATTGCAACTCCGACAATCCATGCCATTTGGTTATCACTATTTGTTAATACTTTTATAAATCCACCTATACCAATAATTGGAGCATATACCACTACTCTAAATAACATTGTCATAAGTTGTTGTATTTGCTGAATGTCATTAGTACTTCTAGTAATTAAAGAAGCTGTGGAAAATTCAGATAATTCTTTATTTGAAAAATTGATAACTTTTTTGAAAACTTTATCCCTTAGTGTTTTTCCTAGTTTTGCTGCTACTTTAGAAGAGAAAAGCATTATAGTTACAGCAGACACCATAGTAATTAAAGCTACTCCTAGCATTTGAAGACCAGCTATTAAAATATAGTTATTTTGAAGTCTATTTGTATCTACTCCTAAATTTTTATAAACCTCTTTAACAGAAGCTATTGCAGCTTGCTCTTTAATTGACTCTTGCATATTATCTATTTTGTCACTATATTGTTTTAAAATTTGCCTTTTTTGTTCTTCTGGTAAATTTTTTATTATATCTATTAGACTTTGTGATTGTAAGTATTGTTTTTGTGTTTCTGGAATGTTGCTATTTTGCATAATTTGTTCTTTAATTTTATTTTCTGTTTCTTTGTTTTTTACGGTTGTCATTTCCATTAAAGGTGTACTCATTATTTTTGATAGATTACTTACATCTTCTTTACTATTCTTTAAAATGTATATTGTATCTGCCTCTAAAATATAGTTGCTTCCTAGATATTTATGTATTATCTTCTCTTCTTCTTTGTTTATATTATCTCCCACTAACGTATAATTGTCTAATATTTCATTATCTTCATTAGTAAATATTAAAAGTTCATCCATGTCTTTTTTTGATATTATATTTGGTATAGCGTTTTCTATTCCACCATTTTGAATACCTATATTGACTATTTTAGATGTATATTCTGGTAAAGCCAAGTCTGTTGTTGCCTGTACGCATAGCAATATTACAATTATAACAACTCTCCAAAATGAATTTTTTAAATTACTTAAAACCTTTAACATATATACTCCTTTCGATTTGTCGCTATTTAGGATGTTTCCTTTGCAACATTTTTATGTTCTATTTTGTTTATTTTTCTTGAAACATTTTATTTATCTTTTTACTGTGTTTAAAAATACACTGTATCATTATATGTGAAACAGTGTATTTGTCAATGCTTTAATTGTAAATTTTTTGTGAATTTTTATGTATTTCTACATTTTTCTAAATACTCCTCCTACTTTTCCTAAAATCTCGCAAGTCGGCACAATTATAGGGTCCATAGTTGAGTTTTCTGGTTGCAAACGAATATGGTCTTTTTCTTTATAAAAAGTTTTTACTGTTGCTTCGTCTCCAATTAATGCTACTACAATTTCTCCATTATTAGCTGTATTTTGTTTTTTTACTAATATATAGTCTCCATCTAAAATACCAGCTTCTATCATACTTTCTCCTCTAACAGTAAGCATGAAGCTTTCGCAATTTCCCACAAAGTCAATTGGTATTGGAAATGTATCTGTTACATTTTCAACTGCTAAAATTGGCTCTCCAGCTGTAATTCTACCTACAATAGGAACTTCTACTAATTCTTTTTGTGTATAAAAATCTTTACTAGATGTTTTCTTTGGCTCTCCTGAACCACCTTTTAATAGTCTTAGTGTTCTTCCTTTTTTATCTTGTTTTTTGATATAACCTTTTTCATCTAGTTTTGCTAAATACCCATGTACTGTTGCAGTTGAGCTTAATCCTACAGCTTTTCCAATTTCTCTTACAGATGGTGGATATCCTTGTGTCATAATTTGTTTTTCAATGAATTTTAATATTGATTTTTCTCTTTTATTTAATTCTGGCTTTTTTCTTGGCATTTTTACCACTCCATTTCCAATTTTTTTATTATAATATCACACAAACAAAAAAATGTCAAACATATTTTTGACATTTTTTATATTTGTAATTATTTTATATAAATATTAGGGTCTACTGGTAAAGAATCTTTTAATATTTCAAAATGCAAGTGTGGTTCATCTGCAATTTCAAATACAGCAGTATTTCCAACGGTTCCTATTGATTGCCCTTTTTCTACTTTTTCGCCTTCTACTACAAATTCTGATGTTAATAGGTTAGAATATACTGTTTGGAAATTATCTTCATGTTCAATAATAATTGTTAACCCATATCTTGGGTCATTTTTTATAGTTTTAACTGTTCCTGCTTCTGCTGATTTTACCACTGTTGTTTTATCTGCTTTAATGTCAATTCCCATATGAGTTGTCCATTCTTTTAATGTTTCAGAATAAATTAAATTATCTTTGGCGTATTCTCTTACTGCCTCACCTTCTACTGGCTTTGCAAAAACCAATTCTTTTTTGGGTTCTTTTTTATCTTCCTTTTGATTTGTTTCTTTCATATTAGTAGTTACTTTTGCTGTATTATTTGCATTTGTTGTATTAGTATTTTTTGTTGTTTTATTTTGACTTTTGTTAGATGTATTATTTGTAGTATTTACTGAATTATTTGTATTAGCATTATTGCTTGTATCATTTTTTGTATCATTATTTGCATTATTTTCTTCTGATTTTTGTGTTTCATTTTTTGACTCTTCTACAGTTTTTCCAATTTCTGTACTAGCACTTTGTGTGTTATTAGTAATATTAGCCATTTCTTCTAAATTCATTGTGCTATTTTTCATATCATCACTCAAACTTTTACTATACATAAATAAACAAAATACAATAACAGCTAAAATTGCTACACCTATTCCTGCATACAAAATAACCTTATCCACCTTTGCATTATTGTTTTGCAAATTCTTTCTTCTATTTTCTCTTCTCATATAATCCTCCTTAAATAGTTTTATTATTACAAGTATTTCCTATTTTTAGAAGAATATACATTTTACATAGAATTTATATCCTTTATTTCTACATTACTATAAAAATGATGAATAATCTCTTCAAAATTTTTTCCTTGTTTTGCTATACTATCTGCTCCTGTTTGGCTCATTCCTACTCCATGCCCATATCCTTTTACAGTAAATTTTATTTTATTTTCCTGCCTTGTTATTTCGAAATTAGTTGATTTTAATCCAAAAATAGTTCTTGTTTCTACCCCAGAAAGTTCATGATTTCCAAACTTAACAGTTTTTACACGATTACTATCAGTATGTTCTAATATTTTTATGTCATCATCTTTTGAAAAATCAATTTGTATATCTCCATATTTTGGCTTCAATTTTTCTATTACTTCATCTTGTAAAAGTTCTACCTCTGAAGCATATTGATTATATCCCTCTTCTCCTGCTGTTTCTACTATTTGCAAATATGGAAAATCGCTTCCACCCCAAACATTAACTGGAAGTTCTGTTGTTCCTCCACTATTAGCATGAAAAAAAGCATTTATTGGTTTATTTTCATATGTAATAATTTTTCCTTTAGTTTCATTTACACATTGTTCAATCTTTTGCCAATTGCTTTCTTTCTTATTTTCTTCCCATCTAGCCAATCTATCCTCTTTTGAAACCCAAGCTTGGCAACAAGTAGAATCATCGCAAATGTCTGCATTTTCATGTTTTTTATTTTCTATTTTATAAATGGTATAAGTTCTTGCAACAACTGCTTGAGCCTTTAGTGCCTCCAGTTCATAATCTGCTGGCATCTCTGCTGAAACCACACCATATAAATATGTATCTAAACCAATATCTTCTACCTGACCTGTTTTACTATGTAATAATTTAATTGTTCCATAACTTTTATATTCATAATTGGATTTTTTCGTATCTGTTTGTTGTTCTACTTCTTTTACATTTGTAGGTATTTCTCTCTTAGTAAGCATAGCTGGCAATAAAAAACAGATAAAAACAAAAGCAAAAAAATATAACAAAAATTTCTTCACTATTTTCTCTCCTCTCTAACTGGGTGCAATTGGGGACGTTTCTTTTCGCACATTTTTGTGACATTGGGGACACTTCTCTTATAATATTTTTATATCTATTATTATATATTATTTTGAAACGATGCGTAAGCGACCAAACGAGCGAAGGCGAGTGCGATTGGAGCAACCCACCTAGAAAAAATTGTCCGTAACAATAAATTATCATATTAGTTATATTGCAATTTTTTCTTTCCAAAGGTTGCGACATACAAGGAGTTAAAAAAATAATATATAATAATATATTTAAACATAGATGTGTCCCAAATTTCACAAAAAGGTGCAAAAAGAAACGTCCCCAATTGCACCTAAACTTCTGCTAGTTTATTTCTCATATTGCCTAAAACTTTTCGTTCTATTCTTGAAACCTGTACTTGCGTAATTCCTAAAATTTTTGCTACTTGTGCTTGTGTTTTTTCTTTATAAAATCGTAATAAAATAATCTCTTTGTCTCTTTCCTCTAAATTTTCAATCAGTTGATTAATAGCTAATTTATTAGTAATTATTTCTTCTTCATCTTGATTATTTGAAAGTGTTTCTATTAAACTTATTTTATTTCCATCTTTTTGATTAGTATAGTTACTTCCTTCAATAGATTCCACATAATTAGCTGATTCCATAGCTAAAACAATATCTTCTCGTGATATTTTTAACTCTTTTGCTATTTTGTTTATACTTATTTCTTCCCCTTTTTTATAAAAATATTCTTTTTGTAATTCTTTAATTTTAATACTTAATTCTTTCATGCTTCTGCTTACCTTAACCATACCATCATCTCGTATAAATCTTTTAATTTCACCCATCATATATGGTACAGCATAAGTTGATAATTTAACTTCAAAGTTTGTATCAAATTTTTTTATTGATTTTATAAACCCTACACATGCTATTTGATATAAGTCTTCTAATTCATAACCTCTTCCATTAAATCTTTTTACAATACTCCATATTAATCCATTATTTTGTTTCATTAGTTTTTCTAATTCTAATTTATCTCCGTGCTTGGGCTTTTTTTATCAGTTCTATATCATTTTCGTACATCTTTAACCCTCATTCCTTTTTTAGGCACAATGGTTGAAAACGCCAAAATTGTAATTCTTTTTCAACCTTATCCCTCATTTTTCTAGCACTTAGTCATCATTTTAAAATCTTCATCTTCTTGTTCTAATTTTGGCTTTATTTTTTTACTCATTGTTACTTTTGTTCCAAGCCCAACAATAGACTCAATTTCCATACTATCCATGAAACTTTCCATAATAGTAAAACCCATTCCAGACCTCTCCAAATTTGGTTTTGTTGTATATAATGGTTCTTTGGCTATTTCAACATTTTCAATACCTTTGCCTTTATCTGAAATTTCAAGTATTACTTCATTTTCTTTTAAATGTCCAACAATTTTAACAATTCCTTGTTTGTTTTCATATCCATGAATAATACAATTTGTAACAGCTTCTGAAACTGCTGTTTTTATGTCTGAAATTTCTTCAATTGTTGGGTCTAACTGTGCCACAAAAGCAGCTACTGCAACCCTTGCAAAAGCTTCATTTGTTGCCTTACTAATAAACTCTAATTTCATTTCATTTTCAAAAATTTCTTTCATTATTCAAAATCCTTGTATTATATATTTAGGTTTTTTATTTAGGATTTACCTATAAACCTTACATTTTATTGTTTCATTTATACAAAACTAAACATATTTTATTATGCAACTGAAACTAATTTTAAAATTCCACTCATTTCAAAAATTCTTTTTACACTTGCATTTAGATTTCTAATTTCTAATGTTGCACCTATCATATTAGCAAATTTGTATCTTCCAATTATCATTCCTATTCCTGCACTATCCATGAAAGTGACACAATCAAAATCAAATATAATTCTTTTAGGCATATATCTTTCAATTTCATAATCTGCTATCCTCCTTATCTTTTGTACACTACAGTCATCAATTTCTTCTGTAATTGTAAATATTAAAAGCTTGTCCTCTTCATAAAATTTAGATTCCATTTAACCTCTCCCTTCTCATACGTGTTTCTTTTGTATTATAAACTCTTTTCCATATTTTTCCAAGAGTAAAACTTAAGAAGTTTTGTCGTTTCTTGAGAAGTTTTCGACATTTTTCCCTAGGATTTAGGGACGGCTCCAAAATCCTATTCTTTTTATATCAAATATTAAGGCTTTCTGATTTGTTATTTACCTTCATGTATTTTTTTCATTATCTTTGTTACTGTGTTTTTATTTATTTTTAATAAATAAGCTATCTCTTTATTTGTTATATTAGTCTTCTCATTTAATTCTTCTACTAATTTTAACAATAAATTTCTATCTTCCCTTACTATATTTATTG
>CATLUC010000050.1 GCA_950059165.1 uncultured Clostridium sp. | reverse complement strand
CATTTTTTAATTCTTCCATTTTATTTCTCCCCTATAACCAACAAGAAAGGGGAGCTTTCCTATTGGTTTTTAAACTAGTTTTTATACTCCATATGGAGTACTGAAATAATATTACCCCATATGGAGTAATTTGTCAACCCCAAATGGGGTATTTTTATATAATTAAATTATGAGGTGATAAGAATGAATTTAAGATTAAGAGAATTAAGAGAAGATAGAGACATGACACAAAAAGAGTGTTCTAAATTAGCATTTATATCAAAAAACTCATATATTAGATACGAAAATAACGAAAGAGTACCTCCATTAGATACTATATTAGTATTTGCAAAATACTATAATGTTTCAATAGATTATATAGCAAGATTAACAGATATAAAGAAGCCATATCCACGCATAAAATGAGAAATTTGACATATACTAATTTATGTGCTATTATATTTATAGCAATTGCAAAGCAAATCAAGTAATAATGGCGTGAAAAAAGACTAGGAAAACTCGAACACCTAGCCTTTTTTCTTTTGCTAATCACTCAAATGCTTTACTATCAAGTAAATCATATAAAGCTTTAACAATTTTAGCAAATCTTTCATAATGACCTCCTTTCTACCTTATGGCAAAAGGCGAATTTATAGTACAGTATTTTTTTCTTTTTGTCAACATTGGGTAATGCTACGTTAGATTTTTTTCATTAAAACGATTTTATATATTTAAACTATCTGAAAAGGTATCGCGACCAAACGAACTCATTGAATAAATTTATTGCTATCGCTTATATGGTATAGCTAACGGGTCTGTCGTTAGGGGTTGCACCCCTCCTTGACAACTACGTTGTCAACCCCTGCTGATATGTGCCTAATTTTAATCAGAATAAAAAATAAGACATTTTTATGTCTTTTTTGTATTATTTTATATTAAATTAAAATTTAAGCCTTAAACTTTGATTTTGTGCAATGTAATGTATTGATATTGAAATTTAAGCCTTAAAGTTTCATTTTGTGCAATGTTGCATTTTAATAATAACAAGCATATTTTTATATGCTCCCCATCTTTTACAAAATAATTTATGAAATTTATAAATTTCCTATTTTTTGACAATAATGTTTTATAATGTTATAATACACATAAATAAAAACAAAAGAAAGGAATTAAATATAATGCAAATAATAACAGATGATAGAAGAAAATTAGAACAAATACCTGTATTGGATGAAGATGGTAGAATAGAATATTACAAAATTCCCAACTATACACTAAGAAAGGAATTTTTAACTGCGACAGAAAGAAAATTTTTAAGAGTTTTAATAAATATAGTAAAAAAACTAAATGAAGACAAAGAAAAAAATATATATTTTCAAATATCAACACAAGTAGCAATAAATAGAATAATGGATATAAATAATAAAAGAAATTCAGCCTTATATGATGAGATAAAAGATAAAAGTATTGACTATGTATTGTATGATATAAACACTGGAAATATAATAACTTGTATTGAGTTAGATGACAACTCTCATTTTACAGATGAAAAACGAATTGAACGTGATAAATTGCTTGATAAAATGTTTAATGGAATTATGCCTGTACTTCATATTAAGCCAGCAAATGAATACAATGAAACTAAGATATTAAATGAAATAAAAAAATACATATAGATAGATATAACAACAACTCTCCTCTTTCTATAAATATATAAAAAATAAACTTAAGAAACTCTCTTAAGCTTTATTTTGCACTATCTTTATTTCTTATTTAAACTTTTTTAAATAGCTTTCCATTTTGTTAATAAACTCGTCATTATTTTTAGATTGGGTCATATGACTAATAACTTGTTCTGTAACATCTGCAACTGGCATACTATTCATAGCTTTTCTTAAAGCAAATACAGTTTCTTTTTCTTTTTTTTTTAATAATAAATCTTCTCTTCTTGTTCCAGATTTGTTAATATCAATAGCAGGAAAAATTCTTCTTTCAGACAATTTTCTATCTAAATGAACCTCCATATTACCTGTTCCCTTAAATTCTTCAAAAATAACATCATCCATTCTACTTCCTGTATCAATTAAAGCTGTTGCTAAAATAGTTAAACTTCCACCAAATTCAATATTTCTAGCTGCTCCAAAGAATTTTTTAGGTTTATGTAATGCTGCTGGGTCAATACCACCAGATAAAGTTCTTCCAGAAGAAGGTATTACTAAGTTATAAGCTCTAGTAAGCCTTGTTATACTGTCTAATAGTATAACAACATCTTTTTGTTGTTCTACTAATCTTTTAGCACGTTCTAATACCATTTCTGCAACTTTTACATGATGTTCTGGTAATTCATCAAATGTAGAATGAATTACTTGACCCTTTATAGAACGTTTCATGTCTGTTACTTCTTCAGGTCTTTCGTCTATTAATAATACAATTAGCTCTGTTTCAGGATTATTTTTTGTAATACTATTGGCAACCTTTTTTAATAATGTGGTTTTTCCAACCTTTGGCTGTGCTACAATCATTCCCCTTTGCCCTTTTCCAATTGGACACATTAAGTCAATAATCCTTGTTGCATAATCATTTGAGACTGTTTCTAATTTTAATCTTTCATTTGGATATATTGGTGTTAATTCATCAAATCTTTTTCTTTTCATTGCTTTTTCTGGATGTTCTCCATTTACTTCGCCAACAAAAATCAAAGATGGAAATTTCTCCCCCTCTCTAAATCTTGAAATACCTTTTACAATATCTCCTGTATCTAAACGAAATCTTCTAATTTGAACTACAGAAATATAAACATCTTTTTCACTTGATAGAAAGTTATCCCCTCTTAAGAAACCATACCCATCTGGCAATATATCTAAAATTCCTTCAACTATTGCATCACCTTCACTAGTTAATTTATAGTCTACAATTGGCTCTCCATTGGCATCATATTGCCTTTTGTTTACTTCTTCTACTTCTTCTACAAGTTTTTCTGAATTATATGTTGCTGGAACATTTTCTTGATTAGTAATTTGTTTTAATACTGTGATTAATTCATCTTTTTTTAATTTTGAAATATTTCTAATATTATATTCTTTTGCTAGTTCTTTTAATTCTATTAGTGTCATGGCTTCTATATTTAACATATATGTCCTCCTTATATTTTAATAATGCCTTTTTATTCTATAATTATAAATTTTAAAATAATTTCATACCTATTATAGCACAAGTTTTAAGAAAATGAAATGTTTTTTCCAAAAAAAGGAATATAATTTTAAAATTACATTCCTGCATCTACATATACTCTTTCATTTGGATAATACATATCTAACATTTCTCTTGCTTTTTTTTCAATGAAATCAAGTGATGTAACATCTTCTTTCTTTTTTGCTAATTCTTCTTTGTATTCTTTTTGTTCTTCTATTTGAGAAGCTAATTCTTTGCTTTCTTGATTATATTGATTTAAAGTTTGTTGTTGATTAAATAATGTATAAATTACATATATAGCGATTGCTAGTATAAGTAATTTTATATATATTTTCTTGTTTTTCTTCATCTGTAATCTCTCCATTTTTTTAAGTTATTCTTAATATCATTTATATATTCTACAAATTTTATAAAAATCCTTCTTTTATTTTCAATTTTTTACAATATTTTTCGACTTTTTAGGTATTTTGACAAAATTTGTAAAGCTTTTTCTTATATTTATAATTAAAAAGGTAATTGGCTTGAAGATAATTTTACGTATTAAACGATAAATCATTTTAAATGGAATAAGTATTGTATTAATTATTTTTACATTAATTTTTATGATATAAGAACTTAAAGTTAGTATATATATAAAAGCCCCTAATATGATACCTAAAAACATAAATAAACGCATTTCTCCATTGTTAAAAACAAATATAGAATATAAGGTTATAATACCTGTTAAAATCCAAAATAGGACGTCTTCAATATATGTTGCTATATTATTAGTGGGAATTACTTTCCTAGAAATTCTAAAAAAATCAAATAATAGTCCAATAATTATTCCATTTACTATAAAAATTAAAAACAAATAAGCCTGGTTTGTAACCATTATTTGACCCCTCTTCCCTCTTTTTTAGCTAAATTTTTCTTTATTTAAAATATATTTAAAATATCGCAAAAGAAACGTCCCTAGCACGACATTATTTAAAGATTTTGCTCATAAAGTTTCCTTTTGTTTTATCTGCTTCTTTATCACTATAAGCCAAATAAGAAATATCTCCTTCTACTATAACTTCTGAAGTATCTATACTTAATTTATTAATGCGAAGGTTTTCTCCTTTGACAGTTAGTAAGCCTAATTCTGTTTCAACCATAACTACTTGGTCATCAAAACTAAGGACATCTAAAACACCTGATATACTTAATTTTCCTCTATTTTCTAAAATTAGATTTTGTATTACACTTGTACTTATTGATTTTCTTTCATCTATTGTCATATGTACCATCTCCTCTATACTTTTTTTATCTTGCTAAATTATATATATTCACCTGTTGCACTATTTAGAACCTCTATATGTAGGAATTGAAGATTTTTATAACAAAAGGGAGCATGATTAAAATTTTATGACCTTTTAGATTACTTACATGCTCCGTTTTTGTTTGCTCGCCAATTTATATTTAAAATTATATCTTACAAGCCCCATTTAATTGTTCGTCTCAACAAAATTGCATAGCAATTTTTCTGTTATTACTTATTTAATTTGTTCTTATACTAATTTTTCATGTATTTTTTCTAAAATATCATCTGATATTTTGTCTTTGAATGTTATTGAAACTTTAGATTCCGTTACATGAAATTCTAACATATCTAGTTTGTTTTCTTCTATTATGTCTAAAATTAATTTAAGATTATGGAAGTTTCTTGTCATTCCATTTCCTATTACAGAAAGTCTTGATACTTCTTTTTTTACAATACTTTTTATTGTATTTTCTTCTATTATGTCAGAAATTACGGTTCCTGGTTTATTATTGAATGTTGATTTTGTAATAATTGGTACTTTAAATTTTTCTCCAATTTCTACGCATCTGTTGTGTAGCACCTTTGCTCCTTCAGATGATATTTCTAGCATTTCTTCATATGATAGTGCTGATAGTTTTTTTGCGTTAGGTAATCGGTTTGGGTCTGTTGTGTATACTCCATCTACATCTGAGAAAATATAACAGTTTTTTGCTCCTAAACTTGCTGAAATAGCAACTGCTGTTGTGTCTGAACCACCTCTTCCAAGTGTTGTGATGTCCATGTTTTCATTTATTCCTTGAAATCCTGCAACTATTACAATTTTTCCATTTTCTAGTTCTTCTCTTATTCTTCCAGTGTTTATGCCTTTGATTATCGCATTTTGATTTGTATTGTTTGTATAAATTCCAGCTTGCCATCCTGTTAAAGAAATTGCTGGATATCCCATTTTGTTTAATAATAAGCTTAGTTTTGAACTAGATACTTGTTCGCCACTACTTAGAAGTACATCTAATTCTCTATTGATAGGTTTTTCAGAAAGTTCTTTGGCCTCTTCAATTAATTTATCAGTTGTTTTTCCTTGGGCAGATACTACAACTACGATATTATGATTTTTTTCATATAAACCGATTATTTTTTGTGCTACTAAATTTAATTTGTCATTATCGGCAACAGAACTACCTCCAAATTTTAAAACAATTGTGTCCACCTTAAAATCATCGCCTTTTGTAAAAATAATATAGAGAGGATTTAATTTAAAATCTCCTCTCTACATTGTATGCAAGTATATAGTTATTGTTTCATTTTTAAGTAGCTTTCCATGAAACAGTCAATTTCTCCGTCCATTACAGCTTGTACATTCCCCACTTCATAATTTGTTCTATGGTCTTTTACCATAGTATATGGACAAAATACATAAGAACGAATTTGACTTCCCCAAGCAATTTCCATTTGTATTCCTTTTAAATCTTCTATTTTTTCTTTTTGTTCTTTTTCTTTTAAATCTAATAATTTGGATTTTAGCATTTTCATTGCTGTTTCTCTGTTTTGAATTTGAGAACGTTCTGATTGACAAGCAACTACTATGTTTGTTGGAAGGTGTGTAATTCTTACAGCTGATGATGTTTTGTTTATGTGTTGTCCACCAGCCCCTGATGCACGATATGTGTCTATTCTTAAATCATCTGAATTTATTTCTAATTCTATATCATCTGTTATTTCTGGTAAAACTTCTACAGATGCAAAAGATGTGTGTCTTCTTCCACCACTGTCAAATGGTGAAATTCTAACTAAACGATGTACACCTTTTTCTGATTTCATATACCCATAAGCGTTTTGCCCCACTATTTCAAATGTTACACTTTTTAAGCCTGCCTCTTCCCCTTCTAAATAATCTAATTCTTTTACTTCGTAATTGTTTTTATTTGCCCATCTTGTATACATACGATATAACATTTCAGCCCAGTCTTGAGATTCTGTTCCTCCTGCTCCTGGATGTATTGTAACAATACTGTTGTTGCCATCATATTTTTCAGATAAAAAGGTTGTTATTTCAAATTTTTCAATGTCTTTTTGTGCTTTATTTGTGTTTTTTAATATATCTTTTGCTATTTCTTCATCTGGCTCTAATTCTAATAATTCTGTAAGTTCTTGCAAGTTGTTTATTTCATTTTCTATTTTTCTATATTCTACTACTTTGCTTTTTATTGATTTTATTTGGCTTAATACTTTACTGGAATTTTTACTGTCATTCCAAAAGTTTTCTTCTAGTGTTTTATTTTCTAATTCTTGTAAGTTGGTTTCAAGTTTAGCTATGTCAAAGAGAGTCACCCAAACTTTTTAAGTTTTCTTTTAATGTTTGAAGTAGTCTTGTGTTTTCTTCTAATTCTAACATTTTCCTCATTCCTTTCACTTGTTTTTTATATCATATATTATTTGGTGCTAAATTGCAAGTGTATTTTTATTTTGTGTGCAATGGGACAAAAAAATACCCTAGAACTAAAAGAACTCTGTTCTAGGGTGGGGGTGCAGATTTCAGCTCAGAACTCTTAAAAGCTCTGACTTCATCTGCTTGAAGTCTGTTTCACATGTACAAAAAATAGTACATGAGAGACCTTTGGTTTCATGAACTGCACATTCAAAGCTAATTTCTTTAGGACATTTTGTATCTTCGCCCAAAAGTTTGGCAATGTCTGCACAAGTCCATATTTTGGACCTCAACGAAAAAGATAATTCTTTTTCGTTATAGGACCATGCCATTTGCTGCGTCATGCCTTATGCTCCCCTTTCTTATGTTATGTAATTATAGTATAACACAAAAGTTTTCATTTTTCAAACTCTAAATCAAAAAAATTCTTAAAACTATACCCTTGTGACTTCAAATATTCAATTGAAGCCTCTAATACTTTAGAACTATCGCTTACATCTTTAGTATCATGCATTAGAACTACCAACGTATTCTTATTTTTAGCAGATTTTTTCAAATTATTTAGCAATTGTGTATTACTATATTTTTTTACAGAGTCATTATTCAAGCAATTCCAATCTATATATGTATAATTCATTTCTGAAAGCAATTGTGCCATCCTTTTCTTTTTACCTTTATTTTGTGGAGACATAAATCCATTTGGAAATCTAAACACATGGGAACAATAATGTTCTATGCCAATTGCCTTTCCTATGGCTTCATCTGTTTTTTTAACTTCATTTATAAAGCTTTCTTCTGTTTTATATAATATAGAATTATTATGGTTATATCCATGATTCGCAATATAATGCCCATCATCATAAGCTTGCTTAACAATTTCGGGGTGTTTTTCTACATATTTACCAATAACAAAAAAAGTTGCTTTTACATCTTCTTCTTTTAAATTCTCTAAAATTTTAGGTGTAGTAGAAATGGTTGGACCATCATCAAAAGTAAGATATGCAACTTTTTCATCTTCTTTGGTTAAATTCTTAATTTTATTTTTAAATTCTTCTGATATTATACTATTACTATTTAGTTCTATTGCTAGAGTTTCTTTATTTTTAAAGTCAAAATAGAAGCAACTAGTCATAATTATTGATAATATTATAAAACAGCTAATTACTATCTTTTTTTTAGGCATTATAAAAATTTTCACTTGAAATCACCTACTATTATTATATAAAAAAAAAAATAAAGTATTACCAAACACTTTTAGATTACTTTTCATGCCTCGTCTTTGTTCGCGTGCAAAATTTTCGTTAGAAAATTTTTGTACAACGTATTTTATATTATTTAGAAAGTCAGGTATGACTTTCCTAATATATAAAAAAAGTGGAATTTATAAATTTCTTCATAATTCCACTTTTTGTGTAACCTTTATTTTATGTTATAACAATTATACTACTTTTATTTTTCTATTAATTCACTTGTGTGATTATTATAATTTAGATACAACTTTTTATTTAAATCATCTTTTTTAGCATCTAAAGTAATTTTAAATCCTCTGTCAGTACCAGTTGTTCCTGCTCCTCGTTCTTGATATACTTTTCCCTCTCCATCTGTTATATTTAATTTATTTGTACGTGCTTGCATAAAGTCGTTTCCATTCATATCTTTTCCAGCTGAAATTAAGTCTAAATATTCTTCAGATTTAAATACTAGTACCATTCCTGTTTCTGTTAATGTAAGTTTTTCTATTTTTATTCCTGGTATTTCATCTTTAAGGCGTAGTTCTACAGTTTTTCTATCATTTAAATTTTCTGGAACATCTATTTCAAAAATCCATTCTGAATCTGATACTGTAAAGTTTTCGGTAGTTTTTGTTTTTCCATCAACCATAACATAGCCTAAGTCAAAAATTCTAATGTATAGTTTTTTACTTAATGGAAAGCTTTCTCTTGCTTTTAAATTAAGATTTGTTACTAATGTTTTATTTTCTGGATGTGATTCAATACATCCAATACCTGAACTATCTGCTAATAATCCACCATAGATATCAGCTTTGTCATAATCTAGACCTAATTCTTTATAAATAAAAGGTATTGTATTGTCAATTTTTTGGCTATCATCTAAATGCATTCTAGTAAATATTTGATAAATGTTTTTGTTTTCGTCATAAATTGCATATCCATATCCAAATGTTTGTGAATTTATAACTTTGTCTTCGTCAAATTTAAAACTGATATTTGCGTCAAAAGAATCATCTGTTAATACAATAGAATCTACCTTTGCACTAATTCCATCTTGTTTAACATATTCCATATTTACAAGTTCTTCTATGTTTGCTCTTGCTTCTACTACTTCCCTATTTTGATATTCTTTAAACTCAATGTCCCATTTGATTTTTGCATAAATTTGCGTAGATGCTAATCCTGCAATGACAACTACTAGAAATATCTCAGCAATATTTAAAATTTTCTTTTTCATATTGACCACTCCTTTCTTGTTTGATATTTTTTTATAATTAGTTTCAATGTTATTAACTTGTTCTAAATATTCTTTAAAGGCTTTGTTAATCATTTTTTTCACTCCTTTCCTATATATTTTTTAACCTCTTTTAAAGTTCTATAAATTTTGTTTTTGACATTTGACTCTGTTATTTCTAATTCTCTTGATATGTCTGAAATTTTTAGGTCTAATGCAAAATATAAATAAAAAATTTTTGCTATTTCAACATTCTTATTTTTCAAGAAATTCCATACTTGTGCTACATTTTCTTTAGTAATAAAATCTTGCTCTATGTCAAAATTATCTTCTATTTCTAATTCAGATGATTTTTCATCTTTTTGATAGTAGTAAACTATGTTTTCTTTTTTCTTTTTATAATAGTGCCTTTTTATTATGTTGTTTGCAATTCCTAGAATATAGCTGTTTAGATTATCTATTTCTACTGGTTGCTTCTTTTTTATTATTTTTAGTAATTCTATATATGTATCTTGTATTATATCGTTTATGTCGTCTATATTATTACATTTTACTATTATAAATTTTAATGTTTGTTTGTATGTGTTTTTGTATATTTCTTCAAAATCTTTTGTTGTTAATCCGAGTACTCAAATTTCTTCCCCCTTTATTATATAATCACTAAAAATCACCAAAAAGTTTCAAATTTTGCAAATATTTTAAAACGAATAAAAAATCATGGTGTATAAATTCCATGATTTATTGTTTATATTATAACATAAAGTACTAAACGAAAAGAAGTGATATAAAAATCCATGTCATCATCAGAGTAACGGCTAGATGCTGAATTACTATTGTTAAATTTACCACCTCTACCAACAAATGGATAAATGCTGTAATTTCTAGTGCTTTCTGCTACATATTCCCATGCATTTCCTTCTAAATCATAAATATTACATACTTTGTCTGCTTCATTATTTCCTGCAATTGTTACACTAGTTCCAATATGTCTATCACTTTCTTCGGAGTTTACTGCTTTTGTTATGTCATATTCATTTCCTTTTCCATCTATTCTAGATTTGCTAGAAATAAATGACATTGTCATATCCCACTGAACTCCTGAAATTAATGCACTTTTTACATGTGTGTTATCTGTAAACATAGTTTTAGCTGTTGTTTTAACTTTTTCTTTTGAAATATTAACCCATACATTTGCTCCTTTTTTACTAACTAATGTATCAGTTCCATCCACTTTTTCTTTCCCTGCTTCATATCTTGATATATAAAATCCTTTGGCACTTCTTACAGCTGTTTCTTCATTTGTTATTCCATTTGGTAAATACCCAGTATCATCATAGGCCGAGTTTGATACTTCTACATTTGCATAACTTCTATTTCTTTCATATGGTGTTTCATCTTCTACTGGTACCCATACAAATTGATTTCCTTTATTTTCTGTATCATTTGGAACATCTGAAATTACTAATCCCTCTGATACATCATCTAAATTAGGTACTATTGCAAATCCTACTGGAATTATTGCTGTTCCATTTTTTGTATATGTTTTATTTGTATCCCCTGTTACAATTTGCCAACGTTCATCTACTGGTGGAGGTGGCTCTTTTTTTCCTTCTACTGATACTTTTCCGTTTGTATCAATTTTTATTTGGTATCCATCCAATGTAACGGTTGCTGGCACACTTGTAGTATTTTCTAGTTCTGATATACCTTCTATTTGTTTTAAATTTTCTTT
>CATLUC010000049.1 GCA_950059165.1 uncultured Clostridium sp. | reverse complement strand
ATTAACGAAACTAGTTTACATATACAAAAGAAAAAACCAACAAAAAAAGAAAAAATGGAAAGAAATTTAAAAGATAAAAACTATAAGAGTTATAAAAGCAAATACAAAAATAAAACTTCACTGTTACAAAACAGTAACAATAAATATAATTAATAAATTAAATAAAAATAATAGATAAAAAGAACGAAAGAAAAAAATATATAATAAAAATAATTATAAATAATAATGTTAAAAATAGAATTTTTAAATATACCTATCAAACAAAAAAGAAAGAAGGAATTTATATGGAAATTAATAATTTAGAAAAAAATAGTTCTATTAATTTAGAAAATAAATTAGTAAATGAAAAAACACAAAAGAATTTTTTGGATACAATACTAGGAAAAACAATTAATACAGCAATAGACATTGGAATAAGAGCAGCATTACCAACATTCGTGGAGGACCAAGTTATAAATATAAAGGATAACTTATTTAAATATGGTTTAAAGGAGGGAATTAGTAAAACAGTAGAAGATGCAATTGATTTAGGAAAAAGTGCAATTGGAATTGTAACAGGAAATTTTGAAAGTGTTTCACAAATGCAAAGTGCAGTTCAATCTGGAGGTTTAATAGATGGAATATCATCTTTATTAGATATAGTTGTAAACAAAGTAAAACAAGCAGGACTAATTAATAACACTGTAGCAAATACAATTAAACAAGGAAAAAATATTATTTTAAACAACGTAGAAAACAATATAGAAAAAACATTTAAAAATCAATATGAAATACTTGAAAATATTAATAAATATATTATTAATTGGAAAGAATACTTCAATAATCAAGATTTTGAAGGAATGCAGAAAGAATATAAAAAGATAGAACGACAAATGAATAATATCGCACCAATAGAAAAGACAATTGAGGATATTAAGACTATAGAAATTTTACACAATTTAATAAAAAATAATGGACAAGACTTTAATTTAATGCAAGAACAAATAGAACTAGCAGAAAAATTAAAATAATATAAAAACCTAAAAAAGATGAAATATTAAAAATAAAACTCATAACAAAAACCATAGAAAGGAAAATAACAAGGAAATTACCAAAAAAAGCTATATTACAATAATAAACCAAGAAAAAATGCAATAAAAAAAAGCCTCATTTTAAATGAGGTTATTTTTGGTCCAAATTGTCCCCATAAGCTTTAAAAAACATGTGAGAACAATTAATTAGTTCATAAAAATATTTAATATTAGTATCAGAACTATTAGCTAAAATACGGTTAATTTTATCAACTATAGAATTATTGTTTTTATTACCAAACAAAATATAATCTGTAGAACAACCAGTAAAAGAAACAATACGATATAAAGTTTTTAAACTAAGAGAACGTTCACCTCTTTCTATTTGTCCTAAAAATACATCAGAAATATCAATCATCTCAGAAAACCTTTCTCGATTCATTTTTAAATCTTCACGTATTCCTCGTATTCTTTCACCAACAATCAAATTATTAGGCATATTATTAGGTAAATAATCGTTCATAAAAAACCTCCAACATATTTTATTTATTATACAACAAGGAGTAACATAACATAATATGCTACAAGAAGAAACAAAAAATATGCCAAAAGCATAAAAATATTAATATAAACTTACAGCATAATTTAAGCAAAATTAAATGTAGAAAAAATATAAAAATTCTACAATAAGATATAATGATAAAGAAAATAAAATTATCTTTTCAATAAAAAAGATTTTATAGTATATTATGAAAGAAAAAAATAAATAAAAATCGCATAAAAAACAAAAAAACAATCAAAATAAGAAAGAAGAAAAACATCATATACAAAATAAATTTAGATAATCAACAAAAACCAGTTATGAGAGGTAACCTAAAAAGTGGAAAAAGCTTAATTATAATTCTTATATTTTAACTACAAGTTAAAAATAAGGGAGGAAGGGAGGAAAAAATGGAAGAAAACATAAAATATAAAGATATGTTAGAAATAATATACCAAGCAGAAGAAAAAATACTAGATGAAAAAATAAAACAAGCAAACAAAAAAATAAAAGACCAAATAAAACAAATAAACATAGAGAAAATATTATCAGAAGTACCAAATCCAGAAATTCTAACAAAAGCATTTGACAGGATAGAAGAAAATTACAGCATAAAAATAGCACAATACAATAGAGAATATTATAAACAAGGATTTATAGATGGAGTAAACTTAATAATAAATTGCTTTAAAAGCTAAAAATGATATAAAAGAGTGAACCATACCCCTTAAATATTAATAAAAAGAAATATATACTTTATTAAGGGGTATAATTTGTTTTATTTTCAAAAAAGAGTCAAATATATGTATAAATATTTAATTATATATACAATTAACTTTTCCATAATATAAATACATTGTACTTAGAAATTGCCAAAACAAACTCGAAACATGAATAAACTAAGACAAAAAAGTTAAAATTATAGAATAATTAAGGTCTTATGAACTATTCCTTAAATAAACATTTATAATAATAAATAAATAACACAAAAACCAACAATAAAGAAAAAATCACTTGCAAAAACAAAAATGATTTAGTATAATACAAAAGAAGAAAAAACTTACGGAAGAGCAAAAAACTAAAACACAACAAACCAAAGTACCAAAAACAAGAAAACAAAAACACAAAAATCATAAAAACAGAAAGGAAGAGAAAAATGGAAGAAACACCACAAAGAATGGATGGAAAAATCATAGAAAGAGACATAGAAAAAGAAATGAGAACAGCCTACATAGACTATGCCATGAGCGTTATTGTATCAAGAGCACTTCCAGACGTAAGAGACGGACTAAAACCAGTACACAGAAGAATTCTATACGCAATGCACGAAGATGGAATAACATCAGACAAACCATACAGAAAATGTGCCAACACAGTAGGGTCAGTATTAGGACGTTACCATCCACATGGAGACTCATCAGTATATGATGCAATGGTAAGACTAGCCCAAGACTTCTCAATGAGATACATGTTAATTGATGGACACGGAAACTTCGGTTCAATAGACGGAGACGGAGCAGCAGCAATGAGGTACACAGAAGCAAGAATGGCAAAAATCTCAGAACACATGCTAACAGACATTGAAAAAAACACAGTAGACTTCATGCCAAACTATGATGACAGACTACAAGAACCAACAGTATTGCCAGCCAAAATACCATCACTACTAATAAATGGCTCATCAGGAATAGCAGTAGGAATGGCAACAAACATCCCACCACACAACCTAACAGAAGTAATAAATGGAATAATCAAAATAATTGATGAAGACGAAGTAACAGACGAAGACCTAATGCAAGTAATAAAAGGACCAGACTTTCCAACAGAAGGTATAATCCTAGGGGTAGAGGGAATAAAGCAAGCATACAAAACAGGAAAAGGAAAAATAACCCTAAGAGCAGAAACAGAAATCGAAGAAATGAGTGGAGGAAAACAAAGAATAATCGTATCATCATTGCCATACCAAGTAAACAAAGCAAACCTAATCAAAAATATCTCAGACCTATCAAAAGAAAGAAAAGTAGAAGGAATATCAGAATGTAGAGACGAATCAGACAGAAAAGACAGAGTAAGAGTAGTAATAGAACTAAAAAGAGATGCAAACCCACAAGTAGTATTAAACCAGTTATTTAAACACACACAAATGCAAACAACATTTGGAATGATAATGTTAGCATTAGTAAATGGAGAGCCAAAAATCCTAACCTTACGCCAATGCATAGACTGTTATATAGACCATAGAAAAGACGTAATCCTAAGAAGAACACAATTTGAACTAGACAAAGCATTAGCAAGAGCCCACATCTTAGAAGGATTAAAAATAGCATTAGACAACATAGATGAAGTAATAAACATAATACGTGCATCATATGACGACCCAAAAGAAAGATTAATGGAAAGATTTGGATTAACAGACATACAAGCACAAGCAATCCTAGACATGAGGCTAAAAACACTATCAGGCTTACAACGTGAAAAAATAGAAGAAGAATACAACCAATTAATGGAATTAATAGCACATCTAAGAGACATACTAAATAGCGAAAGACTAGTATTTGAAATAATAAAAGAAGAACTAACAGAAATAAGAGACAAATTTGGAGATGAAAGAAAAACTAAAATAGTAGCAGCAGAAGGAGAAATAGACATAGAAGACCTAATAAAAGAAGAACAATGTGTAGTAGCTCTAACACACTTTGGATACATAAAAAGAATGCCGATAGACACATACAAAAGCCAAAAAAGAGGAGGAAAAGGAATAACAGGAATGGCAACAAGAGAAGAAGACTTCGTAAAACAAATCTTCACAGCATCAACACATGACACAATCCTATTCTTTACAAACAAAGGAAAACTATACAGATTAAGAGGATACGAATTACCAGAAGCAGGAAGAACAGCAAGAGGAACAGCAATAGTAAACCTACTTAGCCTAGACGCAGGAGAAAAAGTCTCAGCAGTAATACCATTACAAAACTTTGCAGACGGAAAATACCTACTAATGGCAACCAAAAACGGACTAATCAAAAAAACAGCCCTAAAAGAATACGACTCTAATAGAAAAACAGGATTACAAGGAATAACATTAAAAGAAGAAGACGAACTAATAGATGTAAGGCTAACAGATGGACAAGACAATGTTGTGTTAGTTACAAGAAACGGAATGTGCATAACATTTGACGAAAAAGACGTACGTCCAATAGGTAGAGTAGCACAAGGAGTAATAGGAATAAGGTTAGACGAAGATGACGAAGTAATAGGCATGGAATCAGTAATAGCAGGAGGAAAAGCAACCTTACTTGCAATAACAGAAAACGGATTTGGAAAAAGAACAGAACTAGAAGAATACAGAGTACAAAACAGAGGAGGAAAAGGAGTAATAACATACAAAATCACAGCAAAAACAGGAAAACTAGTAGGAGTAAGAATAGCAGTAGAAGGTGATGACGTTATGCTAGTAACAAACACAGGAACAATAATAAGACTAAAAGTAGATGACATAAGCGTTCTTGGAAGGTCAACACAAGGAGTAACATTAATGAGAACAAACGACGGAGGAAAAGTAGTAAGTGTAGAAACACTAAACAACGAAGAAGAACAAGAAGAAAGTGTAGAAACAGAATAATAAATCGTAAAAAAGGTATTACATATAAAAAAGCAACAAAACCAACTTGAATTTTCAAGTTGGTTTTAAACTACAAAAAGCCTTATTTTTTCAACCTCAAATCATTGCCAAAAAAACAATAAATATCATAATATCCAGCAATTCTAGAGCCAATACGTTCCTCATAATGATTAAAAATATCCTTAATACCCAAATTAGTAGAAATAATAGTCTTAGTAGACCTATTATTCAAATTCAAAATCCTAGTATTCAAAATAGTAAACAATTCACTAAGCTTCATACTATTCAAACTCTCTGTACCCAAATCATCAATAATAAGTAAATCAACATTCAAAACAGAATCATAAATATTATCAACAAAAGCCTTTTGTCTATTAAACTTATAATCAATAACACTCTCAAGCAAAACAGGAGCTGTTTGATAAAGAACAGTCTTACCAGCCTTTAGCAATTCTGAAGCAATACAATTTGACATAAAAGTCTTACCGTAAACCTACATTACCTGAAAACAACAAATTCCTAGCATTAGGGTCATCAAAATTTTGAACAAATTCCAAACATTTCTGTCTAATATTTACTATATTCTGTCTAGGAGAAATATTAAAATGATATTTAGAAACATCTACATCATCAGAAAACAAAGACTCATTAAAAGTATCAAAATTTTCCTTATCCAAATTAGACATATTCGACTTATTAAAAGACACATCAAGCAATTTTTGTCTTAAGCAACTACACATAATAGTCCTATCATCATCTTTAGAAACATAACCAGTATCATTACAAATAGAGCACTCATAATTAGGACGTAAATAATCACTAGAAAAACCAGCATCATGCAAAATACAAGCCTTTTCATACTTAAGTTCTTCAATCTTTCTATTCAACCCATCCAAAGAAGTTAAATTATGTAACAAAACATCTTTAGCCGTAAGAATAGCAAAACCATTTAAATCGTCCTCAATTTCTTGTAACTTAGGAATCCTTTGATACAGCTCTATCTTCCTCTTTTCCAAGTCCAGCTCAGCCATTAACTTTTTTTGTTCATATTCTTTTAATAAAGAATTCAAAACCTCATTAGCCATAAAAACATTCCTTTCCAACTAGCATGCTAAAAGCAAACAATAAATATACCCTATTCATCATCTAGTATAATAACTTAAGGTGTTTGATTAGCATACAAAAAGTCCAAATTATCATAATTTCTTTGCTCATAATTAGAAGAAGAAACTTTAGAAGACTTAGCTTTAAGCTCCTTAGTAGCCTTTTCTTGTTTTTTACGTTGCTCTAAAAAAGCTTGAACCTCAGCAGGAGTATTCAAATTTCTATCATGCCAATCAGTAATAAGATTATTAATATACTCAAAAGTAGGATTTTGTTTCAAAGTAGTACGTTTCAAAGCAATCTCAATAATACTCATATCATAACCAAAATTCATAACCCAGTTTTCAATATAAGCCTCCTCATATTGTGTCAATCCATTATACTTTCCAAGCTTCTTAGAAATAGTCTTCTTAAACTTATTTAAGCTTTCCTGTTTTTCATAATACATATCCAAATCAGACCAAGTCTTAACCCTATTAGTTGCCCAAGCCTCAGCCACAGTCTGAACATAATTACGATGCATAGCATTACGATTATAACAATAATCAAACAAAGCAATCATAACCTGCTCATCAAACTCATATTTTGTAAACCACAAATCAATATCACTATACCAAGAAGGTCCCATAATACCTTGGAAATACATATTATTAATATGCTCAATAGCCTTTGCCCTTGACTTATTCTTAGCAGTCTGTTCAACCTTTTCCTTAGACATTGTCAAATTAGGAGTATACAAACTAGCAAGAGTAGCCTCCTGCAAATCCACAATAATATATCCATCCACCTTCTTCAAAATCAAATTATTATCTTCCAAAAACTTCATACCATCATTAATAACCTTCAATGGAATGTTCAACTTTTTAGACAAATCATTCAACTTAATATCTTTCCCATACTTAGACAAAAAGGCAATATACAAATACATCTTCAAATAATCACCTGGTAAAGTCGATAAATATTCAGAAAAGAAAATATCTGGAATAGTCGTCGCAGAAAATAACATTGATTTCTCTTTTTGTTCTATTTTCATATTATCCCCCAAAAAATATATTCTTATTGTACAGATTATAACTTTATTTAATATTTTTTTCAAGGGATTTATAAGTTAATTTTCGACTTTTTTCAAACTTATATATCTTGGTTATAGATGCACAAAATCTTTCATTTATTTAAACATCTATAACCAAGATATATAAGTTTGAAAAAATCAAACCTTAAGGGAAATATATAAGCTCTATTTTCTGTAAACAAATAACTTAGGTCTTACAACAAATTGAAACAAATAAGAAAACACATAAACAATATTCTCACCATTAAATCCAACAAAGCTAAAAAGTAACAAAGGAAAACACAAAACAACAAAAACAAAAACCTTAACACTCAAGTTACTCAAAAACAAATTAACAAGCAAAAACACAAAAGCACACCAAAGCAAAATAACAAAAGCAGTAGAATAATCAACAACACCAAAAAGCTTATTCTTAAAATCATAATTCTGAGGAAAAACAAACTTCAAAATATCACCTCTTTCCAACTAAAAAAATAAAAGCAACATAATTCATAACATTAAATAAACATTCATATCTAGTATAAAACAACAACTAATGAGCCCTAAACTGAGCAAAGTTTTTCACAGACTGTGAAACTTCTGTGGAAACACCACCAATAAAATCGCGAACAAGAGAATTCGTTTTAATCAAAGCATAAATACCACCAACATAAACAAACTTAAGTAACAAATTACTAGAAGAATAATCCATAGAAAACAGAATCAGCAAAACAAGAGCAACAACAATTTGAATAAACAAAAGAGAAAACAAATTACGAAACCAAGCCTTAAAAAACCAACTCGTTTTATCCAAAGTCAAAGACAAAATCGCAAAAGGAGAAAGAAGCACAAAAACCTTAACAAAAATATAGCGAAGCGAATACGAAAACACCAAATTCAAAAGCGAAACACTTAAACCGTCCCTTAATTAAACCATCCAAAGAAAAAATATTAAGCGAATTCGAATCAATAGCAATATTACTATTAATAGTAGAAATAAGCTCAGAAAAACAAATATCCTTACCAAATAAATCTTTCCCCAACTCACAAATAGCCAAAGAAACATTCGAATTTATGTCAACAATAAAATTAACAATAAAAAACGAAAAATTCATACAAACACCAAACAAAACAAACTTAATCAAAAAACTAAAAGGAGACTCTGTCTGAGTATAAGTAAAATGAGCCATCAAATACCTTACAGAATAATACAAAATAAAACCAAGCAAAAAGGAATTAGCAATAAGCAAAATACCATTAGCACTAGAAGTACCAAATAAACTCTCAAAATTCTTATCCTGCAAAATATCGGAATTAATAAAAGTTATGTCATCCAATATAGAATAAAGATTATTATCAATAGAACTAAACAGCATCTCAAAAATAGAATTAATCGTATTAATAATAGTTTGTGTAATATCAGTAGAACTATCCAAAAAAAACCTCCTAACCCACAAGTGACTTAATAGCAGACAAAATCAAATCAACTGCTAAAATAAAAGCATAAGAAAACAAAGACCCTTTAATAAGCTTCTTTCCAGTCCTAATCTTTTCTTCATCACCAAAACTAAATTTCTTCATAAACACACCACTACCAACAGCAACGGCTGCAGCAGGAGTAGCAATCTTAATAAGCCAATCCTTAATTGAATCAAAAGCAGAAGTAATCTTCTTTACAATTTGAGGCTCACCAAAAGCAAAACACCAAGAAGAAAAAACATTCAAAAATATAAAACATAACATAAAAATAATATAAAAAACCTTTTTATTCATAAAAACTCCTTTCTTAGAGCAACAAAAATGCCCTAAATTACAATAAATAACTTAATTTTTAAAATAAGGTAACATCTGCAACTTTTGAGGTGGAAAAATCCTATTTCCATCAGACAAAAAACCAAGAGCAAAAAAAGTTTCCAAACCCTGCGTAAAAAAATTAGTATCAAACTTATAATCATTTTGCAAAGAAGTACTAAATGTCTCAGAAATATTAGAATCCACAGAACTCAAAGTATTAGTAACATAACTAAAATGCGTTTTCTTAGCACTTTCAGAAATACTCTTAGTAACACGTTCCTTGTCCTCCTTACCAAGTTGCTTTTGAGCATCCTCAATAGTAAAAACATCATCAGTACGAAACCAAATCTTATTAATCAAATTCTGAGTAACAACCTTAAGCAAAGCATCATCCTTTAAAGTAGACTTCAAAGAAGAATAACTCTGAGTACTCACAATATTAATACACTTAGCCTCCCTACTCATAGAAAAAAACTCACCATCCAACCTAGTTGCATACTTATCATACTCATCACAAATAAAAGCAGTAGTCCTAACACAAGAATTAGACAAATTAGACATAATCTCAGTCTGAAAATCCAACTTCAAATAAGCAGCAACAATCTTAGAAAGAGCATTATACTCAGAAACATTCATATCCAAAACAACAATCTTACCATCACGAATAACCTCTGAAAAACCAGAAAAAGTAAGCTTTTGCACAGGAGAACAAAACGTAGACATAACATCAAAATCAGAAACAAAAGCATTAGTAATACGAGTAATCTCTGAAACCAAAATACCTTTAGTCCTATCATCCAAATTCTCAAACTCCTTCTGAAAAAAATTCAAACTAGAATTCAATTCATAAATTTGTGAACGAGTAAGCTTAGAAGAAACAAACAAATCACGCAAAACACAAACCTTTTCCTTATAATAATTAGAATCAGTAACAAGCCTATGAAGTTCAGAAAACGTAACATAATTATCATTATAAAGTCTACAAAGCTTAATACTCTCAGTCAAAACCTCTTCAGCCTTATCAAGCCAATAAGACTCCGAATTATTCTCCGAAAAAAGCAAAAGAATAGACTTCAAACGATTAGCCAAAAACTGAGGTTTCAAATTAGGCTTATGTAAAGGATTATAAAAAGTATCAGAATTCAAAGAAATAGTAATTACATCATCTTCCAATCCAAAATCTCTAGCATATTTTTGAACCTGATAGCAATAATTCCCCTTCACATCCAAAATAAGCATACCAATCTTTTCGGACGAATTCTTAGAATTAAACTCCATAAGTTGCCTAGTAAAAGGATACATTGCACTAGAAGTCTTTCCAGAACCAATAGTACCAGTAACCAAAAAATTCTGATAAAGCCCACCTTCAGGAATATAAATCTCATGTCCAAGCAAATCCTTACCAACCAATAAATGCAAAGAACCATTTAAACCTGAAACAAAATCCACTTGTAATTTCGAACCAAACTTTTTATCAGAGCCACAAAAAAACGGAAAAACCATTAAAACTCTTACATAAAAAACATGACATCCCACCAAAACAGAACAAGCAAAACAAAATACATAAGAAATTTTTATAAAATGCCATAACTGTGGATTTTGAGAACAAATATCAAAAGGATGAAACCCATAAGAAATAACAACTTCCTTTGCATCAAAAAGAGAATAAAACAAAGAAAAAGTAACATAACTACAAACAGCAAAAACAACCATAGAGAAAACAAACTCCTTAAAATATCTAGAAATAGCTAAAATCCTCCTTTCTTCAAATCACAATTCATCCCATAAAAACATCTATAGAAATGAAAAGCAACCCATTAAAAATTATTTTTTTTGATTTTCAATTTAGCACCTTGTTTATTGTGGAAAAAAATGATATCAAAAAACGTATAAAGTGAATACAAAGTAGTAAAAAGATAAATAATAAAGGTAAGAAAAAACAAATCTAATTGTTTTATAAAATATCACCACCTTTCAAATTTTAAATATAATACAACAAATTTTCAAATTTGTCTATAC
>CATLUC010000048.1 GCA_950059165.1 uncultured Clostridium sp. | reverse complement strand
TAGATTATCATTGGAACGAAGAAAACAAAGAGTTGCAAAAACAAGCATTTATACATCAAATACAATTAGCTAATGAACTAAATTTGCCAATTGTAATACATACAAGAGAAGCCGTTCAAGATACTCTTGACATATTAAAGCAAATCGAAGTGAAACGAAAAGGTGTATTTCATTGCTGTCCACTTAATAGAGAATTAGTAAAAGAAGCTCTAAAATTAGGTTTTTACATTTCATGTGCAGGACCAATAACTTTCAAAAATTCAAAAAATGCAGATGAAATAATAAGTATGATACCAAACGAAAAAATTTTAATTGAGACAGATAGTCCATATCTATCACCAGAACCATTAAGGGGTAGAAGGAATGACCCAAGAAATGTAAAATATATGGCACAAAAAATTGCAGATGTAAAAGGAATTTCCATAGAAGAAGCAGCAAAAATAACATACAAAAATGCGAAAAAAATATTTAATCTTGCATAGAAAAAGAAAGCAAAAGAAAATAAGAGGATAAAAGTTATAATATTAAAACTTATGCCTCGATGAAAGGTGAAGATAAAAATGAGAAAAATAACTAAAAGCAAAGAAAAAGGTATAACTTTAATTGCACTAATAATAACTATCATAGTATTATTAATTCTAGCTCGGAATATCAATTGCAACTTTAACAGGTGAAAATGGAGTATTAACAAAAGCAACAAAAGCAAGTGAAGAAAGCAAAAAAGTACAATACTCAGAAAAACTAAAAATAATAGGTCTAGGGATACAACCAGACAAAATTACCAATAACTGGAATACTCAACAATATATGAGTGTATACGAAGATGAAATTATAAGAGACGATATGTTTACAGATGCAAAAGAAATTAAACAATTACAAAATACAGAAGAAATAACCATACAAGTAATAACAAAAGAGGGATGGGTATATTGGGTAACAGATAAAAACGTAATATATAAAGGATTAGAACAAGAATTAAAACCAGCACCAGATGAACCAATAGAAGAAACAGATATATATGTTTCATTAAATAACAATACATTAGCATTTTTTAATAATGAACAAGAAGCAAGAAATTATGCAGATAGTGAAGCACATAATTATGGTAATATAAGAGGAGAAATATTTAATAGAACTTATTCTAAGCCAGCAGAGACACCATGGAAAAATGATGTAGATAATATTACAACAATAGATTTTAAAACAGAAATAGTACCAGTTAATATGAATTCATACTTTTCAGATTTAAAAGTGTTAACCAAAATAGATAATATACAAAACCTAAAAACCAACAATGTAATAAATATGCATGCATTATTTTATAACTGTATTGGCTTACAAGCAGTAGATTTATCCAAATTAAATACAAAAAAAGTGGAAACTATGGATGCAATGTTTTATAATTGCCAAAGTTTAGAGAATATAAATGTAGCAACACTAGATACAAGAAATGTTCAAAATATGAATTCTATGTTTAGTAACTGTAAAAAAATAACAAAGCTAAACTTATCTAACTTTGATACAAATAATTTAATAGACATGGGATATATGTTCCAAAATGCAAATAATTTACAAGAAATTATATTTCCAGTATATATAAATACAAGCAATGTAACATCTATGAGCACAATGTTTTCAGGATGTAAGAAGCTAACGACATTAGATTTATCAAAATTTGATACTAGTAAAGTTACAGATATGAAGTCAATGTTTCAAGAATGTAGCAGTTTAACAACATTAAATTTATCAAACTTTGATACTAGCAAAGTTACAGATATGAAGTCAATGTTTCAGGAATGCAGTAATTTAACAACATTAGATTTATCGAACTTTGACACTAGTAATGTTATAAATATGAGAGGAATGTTTTTAAATTGTACTAACTTAATTGAATTAAATGTTTCAAAATTCAAAACAGAAAATGTAACAAGTATGTGGGAAATGTTTTCTTGTTGTTATAAATTGCAAACTTTAGATATCTCTAATTTTAACACACAAAATGTAAATGATTTTAATTATATGTTTTATAGTTGCCAAAAATTAAAAGAACTTAATTGTCAAGGTATGATAATAAACCAAACAGCATCTATTAAGCAAATGTTTAATCAATGTGAAGAACTAGACAAACTAAATATTCAAAATATGAATTTAGAAAATCATACAGGAGAAAAAGAAGCAATATTTGATGAAGTTAAAAGTAGTGTAGAAATAACAACAAATTCAAAAATGAGAACATGGCTAAATCAAAATTACCCATTATTTACCAACATAAAAACAATTTAAGAGTAAATCAAAAGTTTCTTTTATCCAAAAAACTCCTTTAATTAAAAAATCAAAAGGAGTTTTTTAGATAATTATTTTATATTTCTCAAAGCCTCAATTCTATCTTCTGTACTAGGGTGTGTAGACCATAAGCTAGAAGACTTTTTCTTACCCTCTTTAGTATTTTTCTTAAAAGGATTTACAATATACATATTAGCAGTAGCACTATTAGCAGTTTCCAATTGATTAGTATCATCTTCTAACTTTTGCAAAGCAGAAATCAAACCATCTGGATTTCTAGTAAACTCCACTGCTGTTGCATCTGCCAAAAACTCTCTTTTTCTAGAAAGAGCAAGTTGCATTAAAGACCCAAAAATAGGAGACAATATTAAGCAAATAAGCCCTAATATCATAAGAATTCCATTTCCTTTATTATCACTATCAGAATCTCTATCTAATCCACCCCAAAATAATGCTCTAGAAAAAATATCAGAAAGCATAACAATAAACCCAACCATAACAGAAACGATACAACTAAGTCTAATATCATAATTTTTAATATGGCTTAATTCATGAGCAATAACACCTTCCAATTCATAATATTCTAATTTTTCTAAAAGACCTGTAGTTACACAAATAATGGCATTTTCAGGGTTCCTTCCAGTTGCAAAAGCATTAGGCTGTGGGTCATCTACAACATATAATCTAGGCTTATGGGACAAACCAGCAGTAACCATTAAACTATCTAAAATATTAACAATTTTTAAATCCTCTTCCCTAGTTGCAGGTCTTGCCCTATTCAAAGACAAAACAATTTTATCACTATAATAATAAGACCCCCAAGCAGAAGCAATAGAAAAAACGAATGCAAATACAATAGAAAAAGCTCCTAAATTTAAGGCATGACAAATATAGTAAACAATTAAAGTAATAACTAAAATAAAAATAGCAATAATAACACCTGACTCCATTTTATTTTTCTTTACATTTTCAAACATATTAAATCCCTTCTCGCAATATTATACATTTAAATTTTGGTGCAAAAGTTCATAAAAAGGGCGAAAGCTTAAAAAAACCTCCAACCCCCTTACTTGGTTATTGTTCTCTTATGAATTTGAACCAAAATCTACTTTTACATTTCTTCTTGCTTCATCACTTTGGGCTGTGAATAAATCACGTGGTTTAAAATTAAACATACCTGCAATGATGTTAGATGGAAATACTTGCAATTTTGTATTATACATTGTTACAGTATCATTATAAAATTGTCTAGAAAAAGAAATTTTATTTTCTGTATTCCTTAACTCTTCTGATAAATCACTAAAATTTTGATTAGCTTTTAACCCTGGATAACTTTCAGAAACTGCCATAATTGTTTTTAACGCAGTTGATAATTCATTATCCAAATTTGCTTTTTCAGAAACACTTTGTGTATTAGCCCAAGAAGTTCTAAGAGCTGCTATTTTTTCAAATGTTTCTTTTTCATGTGTCATATAACCTTTTACAGTTTCTACAAAATTTGGTATTAAATCAAACCTTCTTTGTAATTGTACATCAATTTGACTCCAAGCATTATCTACTTTTACTTTAGATTGTACTAAACCATTATACATTCCAATTATAGCAAGAACAATTATAACAACGATAGCTAATATAATCCAAACTGTCATGTCAATTCCTCCTTTAACTTATTATATACAAAATTATCATATCATATTAAAAAAAAATATACAATAAAATTGCAAAAAAATCATGATATTTTCACAAAACAGTTACAGTCACAAAATTAGATGTCAAATAATTGAAATATAAATATTTAATGGTTTGACGCTTTTACAGCTGTGAATTGTAAAAACAAATAGAAAAAATAAGAAAACTTAAAAAATAAAACTTCAAATTACCAAAAACCCTTACGGAACAAGAAGAAACAAAAAAAGTAATAAAAAAAATCCTTAAGCATATAATAAAGTAAAGCCCTTAAAATACGGACAAATTACACAATTCATACAAAAAAACACTAAATTTGACAAAACAAAGATGCAATGATATAATCCAATTGTTACCAAAAAGGAGGTAATTAAAATTATGAAAAAACAAGAAAGAGCTTCTATTTCTATCATGAAAATAATATGCATAAGCATAATACTAATCTTAATATCAGGAATAGGGGTAATGGCAGTAAACACAAATTTAAGTGATGTAAAAATCATTCTTCAAAACGGATATGAAATGACAGTTCTAACATCAAAAACACAAGTATCCCAAATACTAGAAGAAAACAACATCATATTAGAAGAAAACCAAAAAACAATACCAAGTCTAGAAAGCGAAATTACAGCAGGAGAAAGCATCAAAATTACAGACAAAACATACAATGAAGTACAAATCGCTAAAATATCAGAAGAGGGAGTAGAAACCTCGCTAAACCAACTACTAGAAAACTACACACCAATCACAGAAAAAATAGTAGTAGAACAAGTAACAATTCCTTATGAAACAGTAACAAAAAACGTGGCACAAGGAACAGGAAACACTACAAACAAAGTCTTACAACAAGGAAAAGATGGTTTAAAAGAAGTAACATATAAAATAAAATACCAAAAAGAAATAGAAATAGAAAAAACAGTATTATCAGAAGTAGTAATAAAAGAACCTGTAAACAAAATTGTACAAGTACAAAAAGTGCAAACATCAAGAGCTAGCACATTACCAAGAACAGCAGGAACAACAACAGCATCTACAGGTGGAGCAACATATAAAGTAACAGCATATTGTTCATGCGCAAAATGTTGTGGAAAAACAACAGGAAGAACAGCATCAGGAACACAAGCAACAGCAGGAAGAACAGTTGCAGCCTCAAAACAATTCGCATTTGGAACAAAATTAAACATCGGTGGACACACATACACAGTAGAAGACAGAGGTGGAGCAATAAACGGAAACAGAATAGACATCTTTGTAAACTCACATGCAGAAGCATTACAATGGGGAGTTAGATACCTAAACGTAAATGTAGTAAACTAATAAATATAAACAAAAATAGAGAACTTTACAAAAACTGTAAATAGTTCTCTGTTTTTGTTATTACTAAGGGGGTATGTCACAAATAAAATATATGGTATGTATTATTTAGACAGTATAATATTATAAGTATAATAAGATAGATATAGTATTAAATATTTTGTTACTATTCACAGCTTCTATAATTTAATGATATATAATCACTTATACAAAATTTAGATTAGTTTAGCCATGAATTGTAATAATATTTTAGAAAAGATTGAAAAAATTAAAAATAATTATTGACAGATAAACAACCGTTTGGTATAAATATAATGATAAAATTGTAAAAATAATTTTCTATTTGTGGAAAAAAAGCAAACTTTATGATATAGTAATACAAAAATGACAAAAATAGAGGAAATATTATTATAAACAATGCAGTATTTATGAGTATAAAAACTATATTAAGGAGTAATATCAATGAAAAGAAAATGCATAGAGTTATTTGCTGGAGCGGGAGGACTAGCTCTAGGATTAGAAAAGGCTGGATTTGAGGAAATAGGATTAGTAGAAATAGATAAAAAAGCATGTGATACATTGAGATTAAATAGACCAAATTGGAATGTAATAGAAGAAGACATTGTGAAATTTTCAGAAAAAGATTTATTAAAAGAATTTAACTTGAAAAAAGGCGAATTAGATTTACTATCAGGGGGATATCCTTGTCAGTCATTTAGCTATGCTGGTAAAAAGTTAGGTCTAGAAGATGTTAGAGGAACTATGTTCTTCTATTATGCTGAGTTTTTAAGACAATTACAACCAAAAATGTTTTTAGCTGAAAATGTAAAGGGCTTAACTACACATGATGGTGGAAGAACAATTCAAACAATGGTTGATGTATTTGAAGATTTAGGATATACAGTTGAATGGAAAGTTTTGAATGCATGGGATTATGGAGTTGCAGAAAAAAGACAAAGGGTTGTTATAATAGGAACTAGAAATGACCTAAAAGGGATTGTTAAATTTGAATACCCAAAACCACATGACTATAAACCAGTATTAAGAGATGTACTACAAAATGTTCCAAAATCAATTGGAGCAAAATATCCAGAAAAAAAGAAAAAAGTATTTGATTTAGTACCACCTGGAGGATATTGGAGAGATTTGCCAGATGATGTAGCAAGAGATTATATGAAATCATGCTATTTTATGGGAGGTGGAAGAACAGGAATTGCAAGAAGAATATCTTGGGACGAGCCATCATTGACTTTAACTTGTTCTCCTATGATGAAACAAACAGATAGATGCCATCCAGATGAAAGTAGACCTTTTACTACAAGAGAATATGCAAGAATTCAATCATTTCCAGATGAATGGAATTTCTCTGGAAAAATGAACGATATATATAAGCAAATAGGAAATGCTGTTCCAGTTGAGTTAGCAAAAGAAGTGGGATTATCAATAATGAATGCTTTAAATGAAGGAGTGGATAAAAATGTGGAATCTTAATTTTATAACAAGAGAAAATTTGAAAGAACATATAAGAAATACAATATCTACATACGAAAAAACTTTAGATGGAATAGATTTAAGTAAATTTAATTCAAATATTATAGATCCTATAAAAATGGTGTTTGATAGCAAAGTTTATAGAAAAACTTTTGAAGAAGTAATAAAAGACGAATTAGTAAGACAGAGAGATAAGACAAACTCTAATGCTATTGGTTATTTTCATCAAAATATGTTTAAATATATAGAAAACTGCGAAGTGCCTAAAGAAGGTTTTGATGTTATTTATACTAAAAAAGATGGAAATAAAATCTATATAGAAATGAAAAATAAGCATAATACAATGAATTCCTCATCATCACAAAAAACATATATGAGAATGTTGAATAAAATAGCAAAAGAAAGTACAGCAGAATGTTTTTTAGTAGAAGCAATTGCTAAAAATAGTCAAAATATAGTTTGGAAAGTTTGCGTAGATAAAGAAAAAATGGAAAACGAAAAAATTAGGAGAGTTTCATTAGATAAGTTTTATGAATTTATAACGGGAGATAAAGAAGCTTTTTATAAGATTTGTATAGAATTACCAAAGCTAATAGATGAAATTATAGAAGAAAATAAAGAGTTACAAGTAGGAATAGATACAGTTATTAATGAGTTAAAAGACAAAAATCCAGATTTATTAAAAGCATTATATTTACTTGCTTTTAAAGAATATGAAGGATTTAATAATTTATAAAAGTAAGGAATGATATTAAATGCAACTAATCTCATGGAACGTAAATGGAATAAGAGCATGTGTAAACAAAGGATTTGAAGAATTCTTCAAACAAGCACAAGCAGACATATTTTGTATCCAAGAAACAAAATGCCAACCAGACCAAATAGAAATAAAATTTGAAGGATACCACAGCTATTGGAACAGTGCAAAAAAGAAAGGATATTCAGGAACAGCAATATTCACAAAAATAGAACCCCAAAAAGTAACATATGGAATAGGAATAGAAGAACACGACCAAGAAGGAAGAATAATAACATTAGAATTTGAAAACTTTTATCTAGTAAACAATTACACACCAAACTCAAAAAGAGAACTAGAAAGACTAGCATACAGGCAAGAATGGGAAGACGAAATAAGAAAATATCTAATAAAACTAAACAAAAAAAAGCCAGTCATCATGTGTGGAGACCTAAACGTAGCACATAAAGAAATAGACCTAAAAAACCCAAAAACGAACAGAAAAAACGCAGGCTTCACAGACGAAGAAAGGCAAAAAATAACTATGCTACTAGAAGCAGGCTTCACAGACAGTTTCAGACATCTATATCCAGAAAAAGAAAACAGTTACACATGGTGGTCATACATGGGAAAAGCTAGAGAAAAAAATGTAGGCTGGAGAATAGACTACTTTTTAGTATCAAACACCATAAAACAAAAAATCGAGGAAGCCTCAATATATTCAGAAATCATGGGAAGCGACCATTGCCCAATAGGACTAAAAATCAAAATCTAATTTTTTTGGGCATAAATGGGACAGGTACAAATATGCCCAAAGTATAAAAAAGGAGAAGAAAATAAATGAATGATATTAAAAATCATGGAAAGAAGTGGATATTTTGGTTTGCACTAGGAGTTGCACTTATCATGCTATATAAAGCATTAGACAACTTCACAGATGTTATGGGAGTAGTAGGAACTTTTTTTGATATCATAACACCATTTTTAGTTGGTATTTTTATTAGTTATCTGCTATATGTTCCATGTAAGAAAATTGAGCAAACATATTCTAAGTCAAAGCTAAAATGGATACAAAAAAAATCAAGAATGCTAAGTATTTTAACAGTCTATATTATAATATTACTTTTACTTATTATTCTAATTAACTTTATTTTGCCAGTTGTACTAGAAAGTGTGATGGATTTTATTAACAATATCCAAAATTATTATGAAATAGCAATTACTAATTACAACAATTTGCCAGATGATAATATATTAAAAAGTGAAATTGTTAATGACACAATACAAAATATACAAAACCTAGATATCAAGCAATACTTTCAGCTAGAAAAAATATTCTCATATGTAGTTAGTGCAATTGATGCCGTAACAGGGGTATTTGACGTATTTGTAGCAGTTATCGTATCTGTATATATTTTAGCAGAAAGAACACAAATAATAAGATTTATCAAAAAAATAGTAGAAGCAGCCGTCAAAGAAAGAACATATAAAAACATAGACAAATATTTCAACAGTTCAAACCAAATATTTTTCAAATTTATAGCAAGTCAGTTTCTAGATGCTATAATAGTAGGAATTATGGTCACAATTGCTATGTCTATAATGGGAATACGTTATGCACCATTATTAGGATTTTTAATAGGATTATTCAACATGATACCATATGTTGGAGCAATCATTGCAGTAGGAATATCAGCTCTTATAACATTAATAACAGGAGGATTATCACAAGCTATATGGATGCTAATAGTAGTAATTATATTACAACAAATTGATGCAAACATAATCAATCCAAGAATAATTGGTCAATCATTAAAAATAAGTCCATTATTAGTAATATTTGCAATAACGGTAGGTGGAGCATATTTTGGAATTTTAGGAATGTTCTTAGCAGTACCAGCAATTGCAGTAATCAGAATTGTAATAGAAGATTACGTAGATTACAAAATAGCAGTAAAAAAATTAAAAGCATAAAAATCATATAAACTTTTAAATAAAAACATATAAAGGAGTTTACAATGTTAAAAATTTTATTAGTATTTTTAATATCAATGATACCATTAATCGAACTAAGAGGCTCAGTACCTATTGGCCTAAGCAATTTATGGGGAGAAGCAATTCCAATAATTCCACTTTACATTACTTGTATTGTAGGAAACATGTTACCAGTACCATTTATATTCTTCTTTGCAAGAAAAGTATTAGAATGGGGAGCAGACAAAAAGTTTATAGGAAAATTCTTCACATTTTGTTTAGAAAAAGGAGAAAAAGGTGGAAAAAAACTACAAGAAAAAGCAGGACGTGGATTATACTTTGCACTATTCCTTTTTGTAGGGATACCACTTCCAGGAACAGGAGCATGGACAGGAACTTTAGCAGCTAGTTTTTTAGATATGGACTTCAAAAAAAGTGTAGTTGCAGTAATGGCAGGGGTAATTCTAGCTGGAATAATAATGGGATTAGCTTCAGCAGGAGTATTTGGAGCATTAGGAAGCATATTTGCATAGCACACATCTACTCTTTTGACATAGTACAAAAATGTAAAAAGAGATACAAAAAAACGTGAAAAAACAAAAGAATGAAAATATTAAAAATGTGAGAAAACACAAAAACAAAAATACAAAAAACGTGAAAAATATTGACAAAGTATAATGGTGTAAAAAAAGTTCAATACGTGGAAATCCTATAGAAGTGAAAGCAAATGATGATATAGAAGAGGCTGTAAAAGCCTCTTTTTTTCTAAAAAATATAATCTAATAAATTATAAAACACTTGACTTTAAATGACACATAATATATCATGTTTATAGTAAGTAATAAATAATAATAGAATAAAGAAAATAATATTAGGAAAAACTAATGAAAAAATTAGGAGGAGAAAAACATGGTAGAAAGAAATGTAAAAGGTATTACTTTAATTGCTTTAGTAATTACTGTTATAATTTTGCTAATACTTGCAGGAATAGCAATTGCAACTTTAACAGGAGAAAATCGGAGTATTAACAAAATCAAAAACAGCAAAAGAAGAAACAATTATAAAAAATTATCAAGAACAATTGGAAATTATTTGGATGGGTGTTAAAGTAGAAAATACAAATGCTCCTTATGAAGAATTGTTAAAACAAAAGAGCAAATAGACAATGATAGTAATTTTGATGGTTCAACAGTAGAAATTATAGACAATATCATAGAAGTAGTAACAAAGGAGGGATATATCTTTCAAATTATAGACGGAAAAGTCGAATATGTTGGGAAAAATGGGGAGGAAAAAGGAGATATAACAGTAAATTTAACAGCAAGTGAAATTCAAAATAAAAAAGTTAATTATACAGCAGTAGCTACAGGTGCAAGTGGAAGGAAGATGACATATATTTTATATATAAATGGGGAAGAAAGGCAAAAAGTAACAACATATAAAACTAGATTAAATTTTGATACACAAACAACAACTTTTGGAGAATCAACAGCATATGCAGAGATAAAATATGAAGAGGAAAAAACAAATAAATCAAATGAAGTTAAAGTAGAGGATACTACAATAGCAGATGAAAATGAATTTGTAAATTTCAGAGATGCAGTAAATGATGGAAATACTTATGAAGGAAAAACAATACAGTTGATTGATAATATTGATTTATCTAGTATATGTGGAGAAGATAAAGGAAGTTTTACACCAATTAATACTT
>CATLUC010000047.1 GCA_950059165.1 uncultured Clostridium sp. | reverse complement strand
AACAAAAGATAGTATAATAGTAGTATAAGAAAGGGGAGATACATATGGAAGAAGATAAAAATATTGATAAAACACAACAAGAAGTTATAAATACAACAGGAAACACAACGGAAAATACATCAACAAACGTATCAGCAAATACACAAACAAATGCACAAGTAAATACACAAACAGAACCTAAAAAAGAAAGAAAAGGATTTTGTATTGCTTCTATGGTATTAGGAATTATATGTTTAGTGTTTTTCTGTATATGGTACTTATCAATACCATGTGGAATATTAGCAATTATATTTGGTGTATTAGGAATTAAAACAAAAACTAGGGGAATGGCAATTGCAGGACTAATTACAGGCTCAATAGGTTTATTTGTTTCTGTTTTAATTGTAATATTTTTATTTATATTTGGAATGGCAGTAGGACTTTCAGATATATTTGATGATTATGATAGTAGCTATTATAGAAGAAATTATCATCATAGTTATAATTTATATGATTAATAAATATAGCGACTTTGTCAAGTAAAGTGTGTAATTTTTTTTGAAAATTTAATTTTTATGAAATCGATGACTAAACTGAAGTGAACCCAAATTATTAGACAAAAAATAGTCTAATAAGGAGGGTTCATTTTTATGTCAAAATATTCAAAAGAGTTTAAATTAAAAGTTGTTCAGTATTGTATAGAACAACATCATGGCTATGAAGATGCATCAAAATACTTTAATATACCAAGCAGTACAACAGTTTTAGAATGGGTTAGAAAATATAAAGAAAGAGGATGTGAAGGTCTATTTAGAAATCAAAAAATATCTTATGATGGAGAATTTAAACAAAATGTGATAGAATATATGCATACAAACCATTTATCAGCAACAGAGACAGCAATTCATTTTAATTTAGGAACACATAGTGTTGTTTTAAAATGGGAACGTATATATTATGAGGAAGGACCACAAGGTCTATATAAAGAGCGTCGTGGTAGAAATAAAAATATGAGTTCTAAACCAAGAAAAAAGAAATTATCTAAAGAGAAAGAAGAAGATTTAATAGAAGAAGTTCAAAGACTTAGAATGGAAAATGCATACTTAAAAAAATTGCAAGACTTAGTTCAGGAAAGAACAAAGCCAAAACAATCGAAAAAGTAATTGTAATAGATGAATTAAGGCATGAATTTAAATTAGAGGCTTTGTTAAAGTATGCAGAAGTAACAAGAAGTACATTTTACTATCAATTAAATAAAATAAAAGAACTAGATAAATATAAAGAAATAAAAGAAGAAATAACAGCTATTTACCATGAAAATAAAGGAAGATATGGATATAGAAGAATAACCTTAGAACTTCACAATAGAGGTTTTTGTATCAATCATAAAACAGTAAGAAAACTTATGAAAGAATTAGGATTACAATGTTTTGTAAGAGTACAAAAATATAAATCATACAAGGGTGAAGTAGGAAAAATCTGTGATAATTTATTAAATCGAGAATTTGAAGCAGAAGAACCAAATCAAAAATGGGTTACAGATGTAACAGTATTTAAAGTACATAATGAGAAACTATATTTATCACCAATAGTAGATTTATTTAATGGTGAAGTAGTTAGCTTTAATTTATCAAGACATCCAGTATTTGCTCAAGTAGTAGATATGCTAGAAAAAGCATTTAATAAAATACCAAATCATACTAATCTAATTTTACATTCAGACCAAGGATGGAAGTATCAAATGAAGCAATATTAAGCATTATTGAAAGATAAAGGGATCAGACAAAGTATGTCAAGAAAAGGAAATTGTTTAGATAATTCATTAGCAGAAAATTTCTTTGGTTTATTAAAATCAGAATTATTTTATATGAAAGAATATCAAACAATAGAAGAGTTAGAAAGGAATATAATTGGAATATATAGATTATTATAATAATAAAAGGATAAAGGGCAAATTAAAAGGAATGAGCCCTGTACAATACAGAGTTCATTCCCAAGCTGCCTAGTACCTAATCAAAAAATGTCCAATTTTTTGGGTTCACTTCAAACAAGCCATCGATTTTGCTTTCATTTGTATGATTTACATAATTTTAAAATGAGATTATAATTAATAAACCTTACCAAAATCTCTATTCTTATATATTTTCGTATTTGGTAATTCTTGCTTGCATTTCAGAGTTCATAGCTATTTGATTTCGCACCATTGCCCAATTTGAGATAGGTCTGTTTTTCCATTTCTTGTAAAGTTCTGTAACACGTAGATAAAGAAGTTTAAATAAAGCATTTTCATTTGGAAATGAACCTCTCTTAGTCACCTTACGAAAGCTTGAATTAATACTTTCTATCGCATTTGTTGTATACATTACTTTTCGTACTGCACTTCCATAATTAAATAACTGCTCAATATGTTTCCAATTCCTTGTCCACACATCTATTGCTCCTAGATATTCCACCCAAGCTTGTTTAAATTTCTCAAATTCTGCTTCTGCTGTTTTTAAACTTGGTGCTCCATATATTTTCTTTAATTGAGCTGTATATGCTCTATAACTCTTTGTAGGTACATATTTTATAGAGTTTCTTATTAAATGTACTATACACCTTTGTACTACTACATTCTTAAATATTGATTTTGCTCCTTCTTCCAATCCTGATACTCCATCCATTGATATGAAAAGAATATCTTCAACTCCTCTTGTTTTTAGCTCATCAAAGATTTGCATCCAGTTGTGTTTACTTTCTGTTTCATTTAGCCATATTCCTAGAATATCTTTCATTCCATTTGCATCATATCCTAATATTGTATATACTGCATATTCTTTTGTTTCATATTCCTTTTTAATTGATACATACATACAATCTACAAACAAAAATGCATAGAATTTCTTTAACGGTCTATTTTGCCATTCTTCAACTTCTTCTATTACTTTATCTGTTATTTCTGATACTGTTTCTGCTGATATATTAAATCCATATATATCTTCTATTGTTGAGGCTATATCCCTTTGACTCATTCCTTTTGCATACATTGATAATACTTTATCTTCGATTCCTGATACATCTTTTGTTCTTTTAGGTATTGCCACTGGGTCAAATGTTCCATCTCTATCTCTTGGTGTGTTTATTGGTATTTCTCCATATGTTGTTTTTAGTGTTTTGTTATTGTATCCGTTTCTGCGATTTTGGGTTGCTTTATACTCATGATTATTACTTTCATAACCTAAATGAGCACTCATTTCTCCTTGTGGCATTGCTTCAAATATTGGTCCAAAAATATCTTTCATAGCATCTTGTACATCTTCCTTTGTTTCTGGTTGATATTGTTCTAATATTGCTTGCGCTAGTGCTACACTTTTTGGATCTCTTTTTATTTTCTTTCCCATTTTATTCCTCCATTTTCATTATTATATATTTTTTTGCATATAAAAGTAAATTGCATAAGTTTGGTACCTTTAACTTACACACTTTATTTTACACTATCATTGATTGACTTAGTAGAATTAGACTAATATATAAAAAAGTTTTAGTATGTATGTACTAGAACTTTTTTTAAAAAATGTGTAAAATATCTTAAAAAACGTGTATTTATTTTATATATAGAGAAAAAAATAAAGAAAAACAAGAGAAATAGAAATTGATAAATTTAGAATAATTCAGAATTTTCCTCCAAGGAAAAGCATACAATTAAAGTAGCTTTAACTTAAGGAGGAGGATTTTTTTATGTTTTTCGTATTAAACAAACAAAAAATATATACATACTTAGTATCTGCTGTTGCAGTAGTATTGCTTTTTTTTGTAGCAAGTGACCTAAAAACTACAAATAGTAACAATACTGTGCCAACAGCTGCAAGCACGCAAAAATTATTACCTATTTACAATGTTCAAACTAACGAAAAAAATGTTGCATTTACCATGAATTGTGCATGGAATGCAGATGATATTGACAGTATTTTAAAAACATTAGAGGAAAACCAAGTGAAAATAACATTTTTTATGGTAGGCGATTGGATAGAAAAGTTTCCAGATGCAGTAAAAAAGATACATGGAGCAGGACATGAAATAGCAAGCCATAGCAATACACATCCACATGTAAATAATTTGAGTTATGAAAAAAATATACAAGAAATTGAAGAAAGTAATAATAAAATTGAAAAAGTAACAGGAAAAAGAACAAAAATTTATAGACCACCATATGGCGAGTATAATGATACAGTAGTAAAAGCAGCTACAGATAAAGGATATTATTGTATTCAATGGAGTTTAGACACTTTAGATTATACACGGTCTTACTCGGTGAAGAAATGTGGAAAAGATTAAATGATAAAATCAAGGAAGGTGATATTATTTTAAGCCATAATGGTACAAAACATACAGCAGATAGTTTAGATATGTTGTTAAAAAATATTAAACAAAAAGGTTTAAATGTTGTAACAGTATCTGACCTTATTTATAATGAGAATTATACAATAAATAGTAATGGAACACAAATACAGAAATAATAAAATATAATTAAATTAAAAGAAGAGAACAAAAGGAACATGACTAATATATTATGACTTTTTAGGTTACTAATATGTTCCGTCTTTGTTCGTCTGCGAAAAATTCGCTAGAATTTTTCTGTAGAAGTAATTACAAAATAAAAAAATTTATTTTTTTATTTTTGTATAATTTTCCCAAAACAGGAAATAATAATAATATCAAAAAAATAAGGGGATAGAAAATGTCATTTATCGGTGTTGTTGCAGGTAAAAAATGTTTTGAAAATATCAAGAAAAGAATATTAGAGGAATTGAAACAAGAAGATATTAGCTTAATTCAAATAAATTTAAGAAGTATAGAAAATGTAAAAAACATAAAATTTGAAACAATTATAATAGAAGATAATAAAGAAAAGTTTAAAGAACAGCAAGAAATATTAGAAAAAATTTGTGATAGCACACAATATGTAATAATAAATACAGATAAAAATATAAATGAAAATCAAATAAATAGTTCAAATTATATTACTTATGGATTAAACCAAAAAGCAAATGTAACAGTATCTAGTATAAGTGAAACAGACGTATTGGTGTATTGGCAAAAGAGCTTAAAAAACAAGGCAGGAAACATAATAGAAATAGAAGAAAAGAGAATAAAAAGGGAGAAAAATAAACGTTTACAGACTTATGAAATATTAATTATTGATATACTTTTTAAACTTTATTGTAACAACATAATAGAGATAACATAGGAAAAATATAACTTTTTTGAATAAAATTAACTTTTTATGTAGACAAAACCAAAAAAATAGTGTATAATAGAAAATGTAAATATTTAAGCCTAATGAAAAATATACAAATACCGATAAAAAACAAAAGTAGGGAGGAAAAAAGATTGGATACAAATTATTTAGAAAGCAACTACTTAACACTAGTTGGAAAAGTTACAGGAGAAAAAGAATTTAGTCATGAAATATATGGAGAGAGGTTTTATATTTTTAAATTAGGAATACCACGTTTAAGTGGAAATCAAGACATAATACCTATTACCATATCAGAAAGACTAATTGGTGAAGATGGATTACAAGAAGGGAAAAAATTATTAGTAAAAGGTCAATTTAGGTCTTACAACAGTTATGAAAACGAAAAAAACAGACTAATTTTAACAGTATTTGCAAAAGATATCATGGAAGTAGAAGAAAAAGAAGAGGAAGAAGAAAACGAAATAGTCAGAAAAGATACAATTACAAACGAAGTTGTATTAATAGGATATATTTGTAAAACACCTATTTACAGACAAACACCATTTGGCAGAGAAATATCAGACATTTTATTAGCAGTAAATAGAGCATATAATAAATCAGACTATATTCCATGTATTGCATGGGGAAGAACAGCAAGATTTTGCCAAAACCTAGAAGTAGGTTCACAAGTAAAAGTAGTAGGAAGAGTTCAATCAAGAACATATGAGAAAAAATATGAAGATGGAACATCTCAAACAAGAGTAGCTTATGAGGTTTCTATTGGTAGCTTAGAAGTAATTGAAGAAAAAACTACTGAAAAAGAGGATAGAACAGAAGTAGAAAACCAAGAAGCTGTATAAAATAAAATGGATTGTATAAGTTTATATATATAGATAGATAAATAGGATTTAGGGACGGCCCCAAAATCCTATTGTTTTTTGCATATTTTTTTGATAAAAAATGAAAAAAGATGTTTTAATAAAATTTGGAGGATTTTATGGAAGAAAAAACTAAAAAGAAAAAAATAAGTGTATCAATTAAATTTACTGTACTAGCAGTAATGTTAATTGCAATTATATGTATTGCACTAACACCAGTAACATTTCAAAATGATACATATTACACAATAAAAATAGGAGAACATATTGCAAACAATGGAATAGATGGACAAGACCCATTTTCATGGCACCAAGATTTAGCTTACACATATCCACATTGGCTATATGACTTATTAACCTATTTAATATATAACTTATTTGGATTTACAGGTATTTATATAACAACTTGTATTTTGTCAGTTATATTAGGGCTATCACTTTACTTTATAAGCAAAAAACTTAACAAAAACCAAGTGTTTTCATTTGTAATTACAATAGGAGCAATGTATTTGCTTAGGTCATACATTGCAGCAAGGGCACAATTAGTAACATTTATTTTATTTGTACTAACAATCTATTTTATTGAACAATTTATTGAAACAAAGAAAAAGAAATATGCAATTGGTTTGATTATTATCCCAATTTTAATTGCTAACTTACATGTAGCAGTATTTCCATTTTATTTTGTACTATATTTACCATATATAGCAGAATATCTTATAACAGTATGTGCAGACATAATTATATACAGAAAAATAAAAACACAGATATTGAAAATTAGAATAAAGCAATTGTCTAAAAAAGGTGGACAAGAAGAGAAAATAGAAAAACTAAAAAAAGAGCAAGAAGCTATTGAAACCCAAATTGACAAAGTAAAAGTAAAAAGAACAAAAGAATTGCAAAACCCATATAAAATAAAATTAGAGAAAAAAAATAATGTTAAATGGCTAATTTTAATTATGATAATTTGCTTACTAACAGGGTTATTAACACCATTAGGAACTACACCATATACATATTTAGCAAAAACAATGCAAGGAAATACAACACAAAACATTAATGAACACTTGCCAATGACTTTAGTATCAGACACAGGCATACTTTGCACATTAATTTTTGTTTTAGCTATTTTGATTTTTACAAAAACAAAAATCAGATTATGTGATTTATTCATGTTAGGTGGATTATGCTACTTAATGCTAAAAACCAAGCGACAAGCGACTATGTTTGTTTTAATGGGGTCATTTATTTTAAATAGATGGATGGTTCAATTAGTTGGTATTTATACAAAAGCAAAAGAGCAAGAGATGTTAGAAAAAATGATAAATCTTGTAGGTGTAATAATTATAACAATTGCAACTTTAGCTTTAGGTTATTATTTTGCAAAAGATAAATTTGATGATAAATATGTAGATGAAAGTACTTACCCAGTGCAAGCTTCTGATTTTATTTTAGAAAATATTAATTTAGAAACAGCAAGATTTTACAATGAATATAATTATGGAAGTTATTTATTATATAGAGGAATTCCAGTATTTATAGACTCAAGGGCAGATTTATATGCACCAGAATTTAGTGGAAAAGAAGAAGATATTTTTTCAGATTTTATAGATACTTCTAGTATTGGAAAGTTTTATGGAGATATATTTAAAAAATATGATATGACACATGTAATTACTTATAAAAATTCAAAAGTAAATATGATTATAACTAAAACAGAACCAGAAAAATACAAGCAATTGTATCAAGATGAACATTTTGTGATTTATGAAATTGTAAAATAAGTCTACAAAAAGCTGTTATTATCTGACAATTTTATAATGTAGGCAAAATATAAAAATTATTATTTTGCCTGCATAATTACAAAAAGTATCAGGTAATAAAGAGAAAGGAATGGTAGTAAAATTGAAGGAAAAGGGGAAATTAAATAAAGAAGCCATTTTGTTAATTTGTATTGTACTTATTATAGTTTTAGTAGACCAAATAACCAAAATTTGGGTTCAAAGTTCAAATGAAATTGATGTTATTTCAGGGGTATTAACATTTAAAATTAGTGAAAATAATAAAGCAGCTTATGGAATAGGTTCTAATTCAAAAGTTATGTATTTGGCTACAAATTTGGCTATTTTGGGTGTGATTTTTAAATTTATTTCTAGACAAAATGAATTTGTAGATAAAAAGTTGAAAGTGTTTTTAAGTTTTATTTTAGCAGGTGGAATTTCAAATGTAATTGATAAGTTGATACGTGGATATGTAACAGAATTTATTGATTTTGGTCAAGTTGTTAATTTGCCAGTTATAAATATTGCAGATTTGTTTATATTAATTGGCTGGGTTGCAGTTGCAGCTATATTTGCAGTATTTACAGTAAAAGAATGGAAGAATAAAAAGGAGTAGTTATTTTGGAAGTTTTTGTAGTTAAAAATGAGGATGATAAAATCAGAATTGATAGTTATTTAGCAAAACAAAAGAATGGGCTATCTAGGGTAGCAGTACAAAGATTAATAGAAGAGGAAAAAATATTAGTAAATGGCAAAAAAACAAAACCATCTTATAAAATACAAGAAAATGACAAAATAACAGTAGAAGAAGAACAGCCAAAGGAAACGAATCTAAAGGCTCAAGATATACCATTAGACATTATTTATGAAGACCAAGATATAATTGTAGTTAATAAACCTAAAGGAATGGTAGTACACCCAGCAAACGGAAATCCAGATGGAACTTTAGTAAATGCTGTTATGGCAATTTGTAAAGACACATTATCTGGAATTGGTGGAGAAATAAGACCAGGTATAGTGCACAGAATTGATAAAGATACATCAGGAATTTTAATTGTAGCCAAAAATGATAAAGCACATATTAATTTAAGTGAACAAATAAAAAAACATGAAGTCAAAAAAACATACATAGCAGTAGTTAGAGGGTTAGTCAAGGAAAATGAAGCAACCATTAATATGCCAATTGGAAGAAGTACAAAAGACAGAAAAAAGATGGCAGTAACCAAAAATGGGAAAGAGGCAATTACACATTTTAAGGTATTAGAAAGATATTATGAGCATAATGTCACATTATTAGAAGTAAAAATAGAAACAGGAAGAACCCATCAAATAAGAGTACACTTATCTCAAATTGGATATCCAATTATTGGAGATGCAGTTTATTCAAATGGTAAAAATGAGTGGGGAATACAAGGACAATGCTTACATGCAAAAAGCTTGCAATTTAAGCACCCATCAACTGGAAAGGAAATGTATTTAGAAGCACCATTGCCAGAATATTTTAAAATGATTTTGGGGACGGAGGAAAAAATCACGGAAAGTCAAATAAAATAATTAAAAGTTATTGATATTAGTTTTTAAAGGGATTTTAAATTACTATTCAAAGGAGGAAAGTGCTGTGCCGTCTTGGATTACACATTTGGTTGTTGCAAATGAGATACAAACTAAAGAAAAAAATGAATTTTTATTTGCAAATATCATGCCAGATATTTTAGAGGGATATAATGTGAAAAAAGTATCTAAAATTATTAGAGATTATTCAACACATTTTCCAAAATTAAAAGAATTAAATAATATTGTTGTTAAATTGCCAGATATAGAGTATTTCAAGGAAAAATATAAAAATCAAATGTCAAATCCAATTATAAAAGGTTATTATTGCCATTTGTTAACAGATTATTACTGGAATAACTATGCAGTTGGAAAGTATTTTTATAATTTTGATAAAGAAAAAGATTTAGTAAAATTAAAGTTAAAAAAAAAAAAAAAAAAAATATGTGAATGGGATGAAGCAGTAAGAATTAAACAAAAGGACTTTGGTCAATTTACAAATTATTTAAAACATACTAAAAAAATAAATACTCCTGTATTTACTGAATTAATAAAGCAATATAGTGATGTATTAGAGGAATTTCAATATACAAATGATGATATAAAAAATACGGTTGTTTATATAGAGGAATTGGTCAAAGAAGAAAACAAAGAGGAAGAAGAGGAATATAGTTTATTTACAAAGGAAGAACTAATAGAAAAACTAAAAGAAAATATTTTATGGGTAAAAGAAGAATTGTCATAATACATAATATAAATAATAAATTTTGTACATTAGTTATAGCTATGATATATTAGAAAGGAAGATAAATTTGGAGGAAATACGATTACAAAAATATATTGCTGAAGCAGGAATTGCATCAAGAAGAAAAGCAGAGGAACTAATTTTGCAAGGAAAAATCAAAGTCAATGGCAAAACTGTCAAAGAGCTAGGAACAAAAATTATACCTCAAAAAGACAAAGTAGAATACGAGGGAAAAATCGTAAAAGCCTCAGAACAAAAAGTATATATCTTATTAAACAAGCCAATTGGATATGTAACAACAGCAAATGACCAATTTAATAGAGATTCTGTATTGGATTTAGTAAAAATAAAACAAAGAATTGTACCAGTAGGAAGATTAGATATGTACACTTCAGGAGCCTTAATATTAACAAATGATGGGGATTTTGTATATCAAGTAACACATCCAAAACATGAAATAGAAAAGACATATACAGTAACTTTAAAAGGTCAGGTAACAAAAGAAGAAGTAGAAAATTTAAGAAATGGAGTAAAAATAGAAGATTATATAACAAAACCAGCAAAAGTAAAAATACTAAAAATAGATAATGAGAAAAATCAATCTAGGCTAGAAATTACAATACATGAGGGGAGAAATAGGCAGGTTCGCAAAATGTGTGAAGCAATTAATCATAAAGTTCTAGCCTTACATAGAAGCAAAATCGCAGGAATAGGTGTAAAGGACTTACCGATTCGGAACATGGAGAAATCTAACACAAAAAGAAATTGTAGGCATACTTGGGCATAAGTGGGACAGGCACTGAAGCACCCAAATGGGCATAATAGGGACAGACTGAAATATTTTATGAAATTATTATAAAAGTTATGAAAACTTGCTGACAGCACCTTTAATTATTGATAAAATGATTTTAGGAAATTATTATGAGCTATTTTTGAAAATAATAGAACATTGAAAATTGAAGTAAAACTCTTGTTTAAGTAAAAGTAGAAAAAGTCAAAAAGGTTTAACATTAAAATAAGTTAAATTCTTATTTTTGGCTTTTCGTGTATAGCAATGTATACTATTTTTA
>CATLUC010000046.1:2807-11232 GCA_950059165.1 uncultured Clostridium sp. | reverse complement strand
GATGTGTCCCAAATTTCACAAAAATGTGAAAAAGGAAACGTCCCCAATACGACATGAGAAAGGAAATAGGTATGAAAAAGAAAGGTTATAGTAAGATTGATAGGATTTTGGAGATGCCAAAAGAGATATGCACAGATATTCCAAAGATTGTTATTACAGGGTTTGATGAAATGATTATAGAGAATTTTAAAGGGATATTGGAGTATGAGGAGTTTTTTGTTAGGATTAATACTCATATTGGCATTATTAATATTAATGGATTTAATTTGAATTTAGAAAACATGACTAATGATGATATTAAGGTGTCTGGAAAGATTGAAAGTATTGATGTAGAAAGGACAATCGAATGATAATAAAGATTTTATTTAGTTATATAATGGGATATTTGGGAGTGACCATACAAGGGTATTATATAGAAAGATTTATTAATTTGTGTAGAAGTAACAAGATTGCAATTTGGCATTTGAAAAGAAAAAAAGAGATACAGTTGGATTTTAGAGTCGGAATTGGTGATTTTAAGCTTTTAAGAGAAATTGCAAAAAAGACAAAATGTAAGATTAAAATAACAAGCAAAAGAGGGCTTCCGTTTGTGTTGCATCGTTATAAGAAGAGGAAAATCTTTTTTTTACTTCTAATTGTTATGATATTTTTAACAATGTTATCCTCAAATTTTGTATGGAATGTGGATATTAGAGAAGAAAATGGGCAAGAATTGATAGATATTGCAAAAGATGTTGATGAGGCAGGATTAAAAATAGGACAGTGGAAAACAAAAGTAGATACCAAAGAAATTATTAATAAAATTAGATTGAAAAGAAAAGATATTGCATGGATGGGAATTGAATTAAAAGGAACTAATGCAATTGTAAAATTGGTAAAAGCTGAGGAAAAACCAAATATTATAGATGAACAAGAATATTGTAGTATAATTTCTAATAAAGCAGGAATTATTACAAAAGTAAATGCTCAAACAGGAACAGCAAGTGTAAAAGTAGGAGATACAGTAAATGTAGGAGAAACATTAATAAATCGGGTGGATGGAAGGTAAATATACAGGAATTAGATATGTTCATGCAAAAGGAGAAATTCAAGCAAAAGTGTGGCATACAAAATATAAAAACGTGCCTTACAATGCTACGGAAAGAAGCAAAACAGGAAATATTCAAAATCAATATTCAATAAAATTAAATAATTTTAAAATAAATTTGTCTAAAGGGGTTTCAAAATTCAAAATTTATGATACAATAGAAGCAGAAAACAAAATGAAATTATTTTCAGACTTTTATTTGCCAATTTCAATTATCAAAACAACATATGAAGAAGTACAAGAAGAACAAAAAACATATGAAATAGAGGAAGCTAAAAACATAGGGATACAGCAGTTACAAGAAGAATTAGATAATGAAATTGAGAACGAAGAAATGATTGTAGGCAAAAATATTAACACTTACGAAAAAGAAAATAGTGTTGATGTTTATGTTACATATGAAGTTTTAGAAAATATAGGGACTAATGAGAAAATTGTATTTTAAGGGAGGAAGAAAACAAAATGGAAGAAAGAAGCCTTAGAATAACTGGAGCAGACAAAACATTTTTTAATAAAATAACAAATACATTAACTAGAATTTTAATACCAACTAGAATTGGAATTAATGGAATGCTAATTTCAATGAAAAGAAATAATGTACTAAAAACTTTTGAAAATTACCAAATAGATGATGAAAATTACAACAAAGAAGAAATAGAAAAAAAATATGATACAGCATATGAGGCATATTTAGCATCTTTAGATAAATATGTAATGGATTCTATCTATAAAAAAGTAAAAAACAATACTGCATCTGAATTTGAAAAAAATGCATTATCAAAGTATTATGAAGTAACAAGTCTAAAAGAAAGTGAATACATAGAATACAAATATAGAAAACAAAAATACTTAATGGAATTAGATTATGAAGGAATAAAAGTAGATAGCAAAGAAAAATTAAAAGAGAAATATAGCAAATTTTACATATCTAAAATGGACTCTTTATACAAATCTATTTTAAAAAATTATTCAATTAAAGTTGCAGACAATACAAGTAACTATGACTCTACAAAAGAGTGGATTTATACAAAAATATTCCATACTTTAGAAGAATACATACAAAATATATTATCAATAAAAATAGAAAACAATTATGATGAAACTATAAAAGATGTAGTAACAGAATATGAAAAATATCAAGGTTATGAAGTAGGAAAATTAGACACAAGGGACAATATAGAAAAAAACATGATTTTACTACGGAATCAGCAGAAAGCTATTTACACATAGTTTACCACTAATTGTAGCAGAACAATGTTATGAAAAATTATTAAAAGATGCAAGAATTTTAGTACAAGACACCAAAATGGCTGCAAAAAGAGAAAGAGCATATTCAATGCTAATAAACCTAATAGAAGACTATAATATCAAACTATTATCTACAAAAGTATATTGGGATTCTAGTAAAGAAAGAGATGAATACAAGCAATTTTGGAACAAATATCAAGAACTTACAAAACTAAAAGAAACAGACTTTATGGAATATATCAAGCAAAAAGAAATATTATTTATCAAAGATGACATCAAAAAATTACAAGAGGGAAAAACAGACTATTCTAAAATTTTAAAATACTATAAAAGAAAATTAGTAGATTATGGAGAAATGAAACAAATTAAAAACTCTTATATCTCAAAAGGAAAATACATAAAAATTAAGGAAGTAGCATAATATGTATGAAATAATATACCAAGACATAGAAGAAAAAAAAGAATATGAAGAAATAATAAAGAAAGTAATATCAAAATGTTTTAAAGAAGAAAATTTGGAAAACTCCAAATTATCTGTTACGATTACTTTAACAAACCTTGAACACATAAGGGAAATAAACAAAACGTACAGAAATATTGATAAAGCAACAGATGTGCTTTCTTTTCCTATGTTTGAAAAGGACGAGCTAGAACAAAAAATAGCCAAAAATAACTTTATTCATGAAGACATTTTAGGAGACATTATTATATCAATTGAGAAAGTAGAAGAACAAGCTAAAGAATATGGGCATAGCTTTGAAAGAGAACTTAGCTACATGATAGTACATGGGTTTTATCACTTGATGGGCTATGACCACATACAAGAAGAAGACAAAAAAGTAATGAGACAAAAAGAGGAATGTGTGCTTGGGGACGTTTCCTTTGTCACATTTTTGTGAAATTTGGGACACATCTTGTATATGTTGTGATTTTATTATTTATAAATACTTATATATAAATATTCATTTGTATCTCGGTTCATTTCATAAATTAAAAAATTCTAATGAAATATATGGAGCCTCTTTCACTTAGTCCTCGTGTGCCACTCGACGTGAACATTACTCCATATATTTCAAAGAATTTCTAAATTTATTCCAATCACATTCGATACTGCATAATATTTATATATAAGTATTTGTAAAACAATCAAAAAAATTAAAATAAAAAAGATGTGTCCAAAATTCATAAAAATGTCGCAAAAGAAACGTCCCCAACGCGACATTTTAGAGAGGAGAGGTAGAAGTTATGGGAAGAAAGAAAAAAAAGAAAAATAGTGGTGGAACGAAGCTGGTGGAGTAATGGGTTATAAAATTGTAAAAGATAAAGAAAATGAAAGTGAAAGTGTATCAACTGATGAAGGCAATGTAATAACAGCTGGGATAGAAGATAAAAAGGTGCAAACTTTTAAGGGGAATGATAGACCTATTGCTGTTATGATAGATAACCACAAAGATGCTTGGCCACAAGCAGGTCTACAAAAGGCATATATGGTTTATGAAATTATTGTAGAGGGTGGAGAAACAAGGTTAATGGCATTGTTTAAAGGTGCTGATGTAGATAAAATAGGACCTGTTAGAAGTGCTAGACATTATTTTATAGATTATGCAATGGAAAATGATGCTATATATACACATTTTGGAGAAAGTCCACAAGCAGATAGTGATATTAAAAAATATAGTGTTAATGAAATTGATGGAATTGCAGAAGATGGAACTACATTTTCACGTGTAAAAGATAAAGCATCCCCACATAATGCAGTAACAAGTATTGATAAATTATTAAAATCTGCCAAAAATAAAAAATTTAGAACAACATCAAATGAAAAAAGTGTATTAAATTATGTGACAGATGAAGTTAATTTAGAAGATGGACAGGAGGCTGTTAGTGTAACAATTCCACATTCAGACCTGCAAACTGTAAAATATCTTTATGATGAAGAAAACAAAGTGTATGAAAGATATGCAAGAGGTAAAGAACAATCAGACTGGACAACTAAAGAACCAATTACAACTAAAAATATTATAATAACTTTTTGTGAGAATTACACATTAACAGATAAAGAAAATAAAGGTAGACAGGGATTGAAAAATATAGGTACATTTGATGGCTATTACATTACAAATGGAAAGGCGATTAAAATTAAATGTATTAAAAATGCTAGAGATGAAAAAACTAAATACCAAGACTTAGAAGGAAATGAAATAAAAGTAAATGATGGAAATACTTTTGTAAATATTTGTCCAAGTAATGCAAAAGTAGTGTTAGAAGGAACAGACTAAGCAAGCGTATTTTAGGAAGAAAAAATTTTGATAAATTAAAGTTTAATGGTATAACAAGGAATTTTGAACCAAGTTAATAATAAGGCATTATAAAAAAGGAGTGGTTTTGATGCAAGTTTATGATACAGCAAATAGGTTAGCACAAGAAATTAAGCAGTCAGAAGAGTATGTAAATTATAAAATGGCAAAACAAGCTTTAAATTTGAATTCTAGTTTAAAAGAGAAAATGGCACAGTTTGAGCAAAAAAGGTATGAAACACAGATAATGGCTATGCAAACAGGTAAACAAGATGAGGAAAAAATGAAAGAAATGCAAAATTTGTATGCTGAATTAGTAGAAATTGATGAAGCTAAAAAGTTTTTTGATGCAGAAACTAAGTTTAATATCATGATTGCTGATGTTAATAAGATTATTGGTGAGGCTATTCGTGATGTAATATAGGCCCCCAAAATATATCTTTATAGATGTAAGCAAAATATAAAAATTATCAAAATGCTTGGTCAAGCTAATTTTAGTATAACTTCTAAATTAATTTTATGGCACCCTTTCACACAAAACCGTGCGAACATTTTTCATAAAATTAATTAAGAAGTTCTAGCAAAAATTACTTTTCATTCGCTTTTTTCTATTTTTTATATTTAGTACTTGTAGAAGGGAAGAAAATAAAAATGGATTTTGTTATAATAGTTGTTGTAATTCTAATTGCAGTAATTGTACTAAAATATATTTTAGGTTGTAAACTAAAAGAATTAAAACATATCGGAGAAGATGAAGAGTTAGATAATTTGGCAAAAGCATATCCAAGTAATGTAGAAATATGCAAAGAATATCTTAAAAAGTTAAAAAATGAAAAGGTAAAAATAGAAGAAGACCATGGGGCAGAAGCAAGTTTGTATATAGCAATTAGTGATAAAATAGTGATTGCAAATATCCAAAAAAGTTATACTAGAATTCAAACAATTGCCCATGAATGTCTACATTCTGTGCAAAATAGAAAAATTTTAATATTCAATTTTATACTTTCTAATATATATCTTCTATATTTTATAATAACTGTAGTTTTACTTGTTTTTAAGATATTGCCAAGTAAAATGTTGTTTTTGAATATTTTCTTGATTTTGAGCCTAGTTTATTATATGGTTAGAATTTTTTTAGAAAATGATGCTATGATAAAGGCTAGATATTTAGCAAAAGAGTATATGGGAGAAAAGAAGATTTCTTCACAAGAAGAAATTGAAAAAATAGTTGCAGGGTTTGACAAAATAAATAAAGTGGGTATGCCACTTATACATTATCATTTATTTGCAGACATAATGGTCAAATTATTAACTTTAGCAATTTTATGTTGGATATTTTAAAAGTGACTATAAAATACATTGTACTTAAAGTGCATTTCATAAATTTGGAACTGAACAAATTGACGGAAAGCCAAAAAGAAAAATTAGAATTATGCTAATATTAAGGCTTTCCAATTTGTTATAGTCTATTTTTTCTTTTTAATCTTTTTTATCTTCTAACAACAAGTTTAAAACTTTAGGGTAAATAATATTTGCATTTTGTCTCCAATTATCCACAATACGTTTAGCTCTATCCCTAGAGCCAGCATAAGTTTTAACTTCAAAAATAGTATCATTATTTTCAATAATTTTACATTTTACAATATATTCATTTTCACTTTTTGGTGTAAATTCTGCAATAACAGAAGCTTCTTCTTCTATGCTTGAAAACTCCTTTGCAAAAACATTATCTGCCTTCAATTTTGTAATACCAGGCAATACAGCTTTTGTAAGAATATATGCATTTTTCCCTTCAGAGGTAATTTTTATTAAAGGTTCTTCTTCTTTTGTATATGTACCTACTAAATTGGAATCTATTAAATCTGTTAATACTTGTTTAAAGTAAAAATAGTTAATATCATTAATAGAAGAAATAATTTTAAATAGATAATCTTGCCTAATTTCTCCATTTATAAGATTTAATATATATAAGATTAACACCTTATTTTCAGCCAAAGTAGTAGCATTATCTGAATTTGAACTCATATTCAGCACTCCTTACTTTGATTTTTTTTCATTATATCATAATTTATAGGGAAAGTAAAATAAAATATTGAAAAAATTCGAATTAGTGATATAATAACAAACATAAAGTAATAAGATGAATACATGAAAAACTTAATTATACTTAACATTAAATTTTAAGACTAAATTTATAAAAAGAAAGGAATGTGTAAAAAATGAAAAAAGGGAAAGTTATTTTAGTAGGAACAGGTTTTGTAGGTATGAGTATGGCATATTCTATGTTAAACCAAGGTGGGATTTCAGAGCTTGTTTTAATTGATATTGATAAAGAAAAAACAATTGGAGAAGAAATGGATTTATCACATGGATTGCCTTATGCACCACAAAAAATGGTAATTAAATCTGGAGATTATGCAGACTGCAAAGATGCAGAAGTGGTCGTGATTACAGCAGGAATAGCGCAAAAACCAGGACAAACAAGGTTAGAATTAGCAGAAGTAAATACTAAAATTATGAAACAAATAACAAAATCTATTATGCAAAGTGGATTTAATGGAATTATAGTAGTAGCCAGTAATCCAGTAGATTTAATGGCTTATGTAGTTTGGAAAGTTTCAGGCTTGCCAAAAAATCAAGTTATTGGTTCAGGAACAGTATTAGACACAGCAAGACTTCGTTATCTAATGGCAGATTATTTAAAAATATCTAGTAAAAATGTTCATGCCTATATTATGGGAGAACATGGAGATTCTTCATTTGTACCATGGGACCATGCTTATGTTGGTTGTAAAAAAATAAAAGATATTATGAAAGATAATAATCACAATATAGAGGATTTGAAAAAAATCCATGAAAATGTAGTTAATGCAGCTTATGAAATAATTGAAAAGAAAAAAGCAACTTACTATGGAATTGGTATGGCTTTAAATAGATTAGTAAAAGCCATTATCAATAATGAAAACGCAATTTTAACAGTTTCTACTTATTTAAATAATCAATATGGTCAAAATGATGTATATATAGGTGTGCCTGCAATTATTAATAAAAGTGGAGTGCGTGAATTAATTGAATTGAATTTGAATGAATATGAACAAGAAAAATTAGATAATAGTTGCAAAATTATAAAAGAAATGAGAGAACAATCTATAGAAAAAATTATAAAAGACTAACTTAGATGTTATATCATAAAAATAATGTAATAATTTATAAGGTTATACATACTTCAAAGATGATTTGTAAAAAATATATGCAAAATCATCTTTTTTGTTGTTATAGAAAAATTTGATATATGCAGAATATAAAATCATAGTAAACAAAATTAGAAAAAAACCAATTTTTGTTTAGTGTACTAAACAAAATAGAGAGGTATCAAAAATAACTTTATACAATTATTTAGAATATATGACAAAAGCTATGATGATAAATAAGGCTGATAGATATGATGTAAAAGTTGGAAATTTAGAAAATGGAGAAATAGATTTTATAGCTACAAGATTTAAAGAAAAAATATATATTCAAGTAGCATATATTTTAGCAGATGATGCAGTTGTAGAAAGAGAATTTGGAGCATTTAAAAATATAGAAGATAACTACCCTAAATATGTTTTAACAATGGATAAATTTGATTTTTCACAAAATGGTATAATTCATAAAAATGTAATAGATTGGTTATTAGAAGAACAATAAATAGAAATAAATTCGTGAAATATATTGACTTAATTCATAAATATTAATAAAATATTTATGGATTAAGTTTATTTTTTTTATATGTCAAAAAAAGGAATACTAT
>CATLUC010000046.1:0-2797 GCA_950059165.1 uncultured Clostridium sp. | reverse complement strand
TTGTAAAAATGGAAACAATTTAAGAAAGAAAAAGAGATAAAACAAAAGAGAGAGGAAGTTATCTATGAAACTAACAAAAAACTAAGGAATTACACTAATTGCACTAGTTATAACAATAATAATTTTACTAATATTAGCAGGAATATCAATTGCAACACTTACAGGAGAAAATGGAATTTTAACAAAAGCAGTAACAGCAAAAGAACAAACAAAAATAAGTGAATATTACGAAAAAATAGAAATGATAAGAACAGAACTAAGATTAAAAAACGAAAATTTTGCAAACCCAACATTAATACAATTGCAAGAAGAATTCCAAAATAACCAAACAAAATGGGTGTTAACTGCTAATATAGAACAAGTAGAAGGAGCAGAAAAATTAGTATTAACAACAAAAGAAGGCTATATTTTCTACATTACAGAAACAAAAACAGAATATAAAGGAAAAGACAAAGTAGTAGATACGAGTAGCTTAGGTAATAAAGAAGCTTTAAAATTAGAAGTAGTAGGAGATACAAGCAATGGTAAATTGGTAAAAATAACAGATTTATCAGGGCAAAATTATTATGAAATAGAATATCAAATAGATTCTCAAGATGGAGAATGGCTTCCAATAAAATCAGGAGAAACAGTAGAAGTAGGGTATAGTGGGACAATTCATGCAAGACTAACATATGACCCAAATAAAGGAACAGTAGTTAGTTTATCAATAGAAGCATCTAACCCAAGTATTACAGCAAAAAATACTGATACTAGTAATCTTGTAAGAAAAACCAATACAGTGTTTTCAGACTTATTTGATATAACATGGGGAAGTGACGGAACAGGAAGTATAGAATACAGCATTTCTGGGAATTTGAACTTTAAAAATACAAATTTTAGTAGTACAGAAATTACAAATTTATCAGAGTTAGAAATAGGAAATTATACTGTAACATGTAAAATTATAAGTCCATCCAAAAAAGAGGCATCAGCAACAAAAGACGTAAAAGTTACCAAACTAGCACCAACAAGTGTAATAAATGCAAGTAATAGCAATGTGTCAGCTAATGCAATATATAGTGAATATGATTTGGCATATTTTAGAGATTTGGTAAATGGTGGACAGTTTGCGATAAATGGAAAAGTAATGAATGATATAGATTTAAGTAAAGTATGTTCAGAAACTGTTGGAAATTGGACACCAATTGGGGAATATAATTCAACATCTAGTGTTGATGGTGGTGCAAGAAATGCAAAAATATATTATGATGGAATATTTGATGGAATGAATAATAAAATAGAAAATTTGTATATTAATGATACAAGTTTACGCAGGCAGGGATTATTTTCAATAGCAAAATCTAATTCTATTATAAAAAATGTTGAAGTTTTTGGAAATATAATAGCAGCCAATGCTGCACGGAGTAATTGGTGGAACAACACTTGGAACAATAAACAATTGTACAAACAATGCAAATATAACAGTGACAAATGGATTATCATCAGGTATTATAAAAGAAACTGAAGAAAGTGCAAACATTATTAATTGTACAAATAAGGGGAATATTAATGGAGTAGGAAATGCTGGAGGAATAGTAGGAACTAATAGAGGAAGAATTGAAAATTGCATGTCTAGTGCAAAAATACAAGGAGAATATTTAGTTGGAGGAATAGCAGGAATTAATGAGACAGATAGCTCTATAATCACAGATTGTTATAATACAGGAACCGTAACTTCAACAGGAGCAACTACAATGGATGGTTCATCAGAAACACAAGCTTTAACAGGAGGAATAGCAGGTCATAATTACGGAACAGTAACAAAATGTATAAACAATGGAACAGTAAAAGCAACATATAGGACAGTGGGAGGAATAACAGGAAGAAACCTTCGGAGCAATATCATTTTGTTGTAATTTAAGTAATGTTAGTGGACATACAGCAGTGGGAGGAATAACAGGGAATAACAGAAAACAAATATTTTATGTATATAATATAGCAACACAAATAGAAGCTACAGGAGAAGCTAATGATGAGTGCCGTGTGGGAGGCATTGTAGGTATGCAAAACAGCGAAACAGATGCTTATATAAGAGTTGCTTATAATAAAAGTAAAATAATTGCTAAGTCAACATGTGCAGGAGGAATTGTTGGAAATATGGCAACAGGAACATTAAATAAAGTTTATAATATGGGAGACATAGATACACCATCAACTACAAATGTTGGAAAAATAGCAGGATATAAATATGATGCTTCTGCCCTAGGGACTAGACAATCTTTAACAGAAGCAGAAATGATAGGATGGACACAAGAAGCAATAACTACAAACCTAGAACAATTTGTGAAAAAAGCTAACAGTTTGCCAATATTAAATATAACAGTTAGAGGAATTACATTTTAGAAATTGATAATGGTCATGTCATAAATATTACAAATACATGAATATAAAAAAAATTGATTTGATATATACTAAAAAATGTAGTATACTATATTTAACTTAATTAAGTGAAAATTATTCATTGGAATAGTCAAAAGAACTAAATGTACTGTAGCATTTGGTTCTTTTCTATTTGTAAAAGATGGAGTGAAATTTATTGTTCTAATTTACTCTAAAATAAAACTTGACATATAAAACAAAATAATATATAAAGAATAAAAAAGAAAGAAATAGACAGACTAAAGAAAAAGAAGAGAGGGAAGGTTGAAGAATAATTACAATTTTTCCAACATATTTGCCTCTTAGGAAAGGAATGATGTTAAAAGTGGAAAAACTTAAGAAAGAAATAAATGAAAAGTTAAATAAAATAATGCTA
>CATLUC010000045.1:9907-11363 GCA_950059165.1 uncultured Clostridium sp. | reverse complement strand
AGAAGATTTGGAAAAACCCTAAACATGAGTATGTTAAAATACTATTTTGATTTCAATGGAAAATATAATGAAGAGTTATTTAAAGGCTTAAAAATAATGGAACAAGACGAAAAATACACTTCAAAATTAGGATATTACCCAGTAATTTACATCACATTAAAAGATGTAAATGAAGCAAATTATGAAAAAATGCTTTTAGACCTAAAAACGGCTATTTTAGATATGTACAAAGAACATATGTATTTATTAGACAGTGACAAAGTTTATGATTTTGAAAAGAAAAAAATAGAAGATATTTTATATTGCAGGGAAGATGAAATAGCATTAAAAAATGCAATTAAAGATTTAAGTGAATATTTAAGTCGTCATTACAACAAACAAGTAATTTTACTAATAGATGAATATGATGTACCTTTGCAAAATGCATATGTAGAAGGATATTATGAACAAGCAATCAAATTTTTTAAAACCTTTTATGGAACAACATTTAAAGATAATCAATACTTAGAAAAAACAGTATTAACAGGTGTTTCAAGAGTTGCAAAAGAAAGCATCTTTTCAGGTGCTAATAATTTTGATGTATATACAGTATTACAAGATGACGAATTTAGTAGCGATTTTGGTATTACAGCAGAAGAAATTGAAAAAGCAACTAAGGATTTTCAAATAGAGGACAAAAAAGAAGAAATAAAAAAATGGTATGATGGTTATACAATAGGAAAAACAGAAGAACTTTACAATCCTTGGAGCATCTTAAATTACTTAAAAAAGAAAGTATTGTTGCCATATTGGGTAAATACAAGTTCAAATGATATTATCAAACTAATACTAAAAAAATCTACAACAGTAAAAGAGAAAATAGAAAGACTATTAAAAGATGAAGCAATTGAAGTAATAATAGACCAAGAAACAGTTATAATGGGCATTGAAAATAATGAAGATAATATTTGGGGATTATTATTAGGAACAGGATATTTAAAGGTTGTAGAAACAATAGATGTATCAGAGGGTAGATATAAGGTTAAAATAACAAATTATGAAGTAAAATGCTTATTTAATAATATTGTAAGAGATTGGTTTAGAGACAAAGTAATAGGAAATGACCTAAACTCTATATTAAAAGACCTAGTGACATTAAATTTAGAAGAATTTGAAAAGAAGTTTAAAATTTTAGTAGAGCAAATGTTTAGCTATTTGGACGTAGGTATAAATACAGCAGAAAACTTTTACCATGCTTTTGTTTTAGGCATGTTAGTAGGACTAAAAGATAGTTATATTATAAATTCTAATCGTGAGTCTGGAATTGGTAGATATGATATAATGTTAGAGCCAAAAGACAAAAATGGAAATAGTTTTATTATGGAATTTAAAGTTTTAGAAGATATTGAAGAAAAAACAATAGAAGAAACTGTTGCAAATGCTAAAAAACAAATAGAAGAGAAAAAATATGAAGAAA
>CATLUC010000045.1:0-9897 GCA_950059165.1 uncultured Clostridium sp. | reverse complement strand
ATTTAAAAGGTGTCAAGCTTAAAAATATAGAAAAATATGAAGAAAGTTTGAAAACAAGAGGATTTACAAATATCACAAAAATTGTATTTGCATTTAAAGCAAAAGAAGTAAAAATGGAAGTATATTAAAAAAACACTTGCTAAAAAGCAATTTTAGTGGTATAGTATTTAAGTAAAAAACTAGAGAATATAAAAATAAGAAGGGACTGAAACTAAAAAAATGGGTATATTAAACAAAATATTCAAGTCATATAGCGAAAAAGAAGTAAAAAGAATTATGGCAACAGTAGAAAAAATTAATGGATTAGAAGAACAAATCTCTAAATTATCTGATAGTGAACTAAGAGGAAAAACTGAAGAATTCAAAAAACAATTAAAAAGTGGAAAAACATTAGATGACATATTACCAGAAGCTTTTGCAGTTGTAAGAGAAGCATCAAAAAGAGTATTAGGAATGAGGCACTTTGATGTCCAACTAATAGGTGGTATTATTTTACATCAAGGTAGAATTGCTGAAATGAAAACTGGTGAAGGTAAAACATTAGTTGCAACATTACCAGTTTACCTAAATGCATTAGAAGGACAAGGTGTTCATGTTATTACTGTCAATGATTACCTAGCAAAAAGAGATAGTGAATGGATGGGTAAATTATACAAATTCTTAGGTTTAACAGTAGGACTTGTAATAGCTGGTATGGAGCCACAAGAAAAGCAAGAAGCATATAATGCAGATGTTACATATGGTACAAATAACGAATTTGGATTTGACTACTTAAGAGATAATATGGTAATCTACAAAAACCAATTGGTACAAAGAGGCTTACACTATGCAATTGTCGATGAAATCGACAGTATCTTAATTGACGAAGCACGTACACCACTTATCATATCAGGTAGAGCAAATGAATCTTCTGACCTTTATAAACGAGCAAATGACTTTGTAAAAAGATTAACACCTAAAGTAATTGTTGAAGAAGACATTAAAGACTTTGACCAAGCAGAAGATAACGAAAAATATGACTACATTGTTGATTTAAAAGCAAAATCAGCTTCATTAACACAAAAAGGAATAAAAAAAGCAGAAGAAACATTCCATTTAGAAAACTTTAATGACTTAGAAAACTCAACATTAGTACACCATGTAAACCAAGCTTTACGTGCACATGGAATAATGAAAAAAGATATAGATTATATAGTAAAAGATGGAGAAGTTTTAATTGTTGACGAATTCACAGGTCGTATCATGTATGGTAGAAGATATAACAATGGCTTACATCAAGCAATTGAAGCAAAAGAAGGTGTAAAAATTGCTGACGAATCTAAAACATTAGCAACAATCACATTCCAAAACTTCTTTAGAATGTATGACAAATTATCAGGTATGACAGGTACAGCAATGACAGAAGAAGGAGAATTTGAAGAAATTTACAACTTAGACGTAATAGAAATACCAACAAACAAACCTATGATACGTAAAGATGAAAATGATGTTGTATATAAAAACGAAAATGCTAAATTCAGAGCAATAGTAGAAAGCATAAAAGAAAGCCACAAAAAAGGACAACCCGTATTAGTAGGTACAGTATCAATTGATAAATCTGAAAAATTAAGTAAATTATTAAAACAAGAAGGAATAGCACATGAAGTATTAAATGCAAAATATCATGAAAAAGAAGCAGAAATTGTTGCACAAGCTGGTAAATTTGGAGCTGTTACAATAGCAACAAATATGGCTGGTCGTGGTACTGATATTATGCTTGGAGGAAATAGTGAATACTTAGCAAAAGAAGAAATGAGAAGAAATAAAGTTCCTCATGAATTAATTGAAGAAGCAGACACATATTATGAAACAGATAATCAAGAAATATTAAAAGCAAGAGAAGAATTTACAAAATTAGTTGAAAAATATGATGAACAAATAAAAGAGGAAAAAGAAAAAGTAATAGCAGCTGGTGGTTTAAAAATAATTGGAACAGAAAGACATGAATCAAGAAGAATTGATAATCAGTTACGTGGACGTTCTGGACGTCAAGGAGACCTTGGAGAATCTAAATTTTACATTGGTTTAGATGATGACTTAATGAAAATATTTGGTGGAGATGCAATAACTAGAGTATACAATACTTTAGGTGCAGATGAGAATATGCCAATTGACTCTAGAATTATAACAAATGCAGTAGAAAATGCTCAAAAGAAAGTAGAAGGTAGAAACTTTAGTATTCGTAAAAATGTCTTAAAATATGACGATGTTATGAATGCTCAAAGAGAAATAATTTATGGTCAAAGAAGAGAAGTATTAGATGGAGAAAATATCCATGACAATATCATTTCTATGATAGAATTTGTAGCAGATAATATTGCAAATATGTTTGTTAATGTAGAAACACAAGAATTAAATGTAGAATCTTTAAACACTGAAATAATCAATATTTTTGGTATTGATATGTTAGATGTAATTAGAGAAAATAAAAACAACACAGAAGTAATTACCGAAAATCTTAAGAAAAAAGCAATTGAAATATATACAGCAAAAGAGCAAGAAATTGGTTCAGAAGAAATGAGAGAACTTGAAAGAGTTGTTATGCTTAAAGTAGTTGACGAAAAATGGATGAACCATATAGATGCCATGGACGAACTTAAAAATGGTATTGGTCTTCGTGCTTATGGTCAAAAAGACCCTGTTGTACAATATAGACTAGAAGGATTTGATATGTTTGACGAAATGGTTAATGACATAAAAGTAGATGTAACTAAAATTTTAATGCATATAAGACAACAAGGTGAAACAAAAAGACAAGAAACAGTTAGAATTACAGGAGCAGCTTTAGAGGCAATTCATAGTGTGGATGGTGGAGCTAAAATTGGAACAGATGTAGATAGAACAGTTAAAAATGAAGAGCCTAAAATTGGAAGAAATGATCCTTGTCCATGTGGAAGTGGTAAAAAGTACAAAAATTGTTGCGGAAGAAATCAGTAATATTAATATAAATATCGAAAAACAATAATAAAATATTGACAAACGAGAATAAATATAGTATAATCCCTTTATAAAATAAAATTATGGAGGGATTATTTTTTATGAAAGTAATTGGAAAACAAGGAATAGGAAGATTTTTAAAAGTATTTTTACAAGTATGTTTTTATACTGGTATAATTATTTTAATTACACTACCATTTGTATTAAACAAGATTGGATTTAATTTAGGAGCTAGTATGTATGTAATTTATCCAAATGGAATTGTATTATTAGCAATAACATATAAATTCATAAGTTTATTTAATAGTCTAGTATTAAACAAGCCATTTTCTGATAGAAATGTCAAAATATTAAAAACAACAGGAATTATAAGTCTAATAGGTTCTTTGCTTTGGCTAATTGACTTTTTATATGAAATATTTTTAGCAAAATCAAGAGATATAGTTTTTAATAGTACACTATTATTCTTATGTATTTTATTTTTTGGTGTATTTATTGCATTATATATTTTATCAGAATTATTTAAACAAGCAACTAATTATAAAAAAGAAAACGATTTGACAATATAAGATAACAAGAAATAAACAGTCTTTTTAAGTAAAAGGAGGAAGTTAAATGATAATAGTTAATTTAGATGTAATGATGGCAAAAAGAAAAATATCATCAACAGAATTAGCAGAAAAAATTGGCATTACACCTGCAAATTTATCAGTTTTAAAAACTAATAAAGGAAAAGCTATAAGATTTTCTACACTTAATAAATTATGCAAGGTACTTGAATGTATGCCAGGAGACATATTAGATTACCAAGATAAGGGAGATGAAGAAGATAATGATTAGTATAGGAATAGGAGCTTTTATTTTTGCAACATGGCTTGTACTATTATTTTTTGGAAAATCCATAGGGCTGTCAATGTTATTATTTTTAATACCATTTTCATATTTTTTTATTTATATATTAGAAAAAAATAACAAAATCAAAAACCCAAAAGCTAAAATTTTGTTAATAACTATATTACTACTTTCTAGTACATATTCGATATATGATAATAGTTTTTTCAATAGTATAAATTTAATAATAATACCTATTTTATTTAGCTTTATGGTTTTAGGGTTGATAGGAGAAAATTTTAATATTCATATGGATACAATAGAAAAAATTTTAGATTCGTTTCTTAATCCTCTAAGCTTTATTGCAGAAAGTACAATAAAATTTATTGATAGTATAAAAGAAAAGCTAAAAGTAAATATAAAAACTAATAATGAAGAAAAAATAAAAAAAGTAGTTAAAGCCATTTTAATAACAATTCCTATAGCTTTAGTTATTATAATACTACTAGCAACAGCAGATGAAATATTTGCAAACATTTTTAAAAGTATTTTTAGACAAATATTCAATATACTAAATAGTATAAAAATATCTACATCTTTTGTAAAAATAATTTGTATAATAATTGCTTTTTTCTATCTGATAAGCTTGTTTTATTACATTTGTTTTAAATATAAAGTTATAAATAAAATATATAATAATCAAGTAAAAATAAATGATAGCTTTACTATAAAAATGGTATTGATTTCTTTAAATATTATATATTTAGTATTTTGTTATATACAAATAAAATCATTATTTATGAGAAACACAACACTTAATTATGCAAGTTATGCAAGACAAGGATTTTTCCAATTGATGGCTGTATCTATTATTAACCTAGTTACAATCTTAATTGCAAAAAGAAAAGATAAGGCAAATAAATTTATTAACTATATGTGTTTAATAATGATAGCTTTTACATTTATAATAGTAATATCAGCAACTATAAGAATGTATTTTTATGAAAGTGCCTATGGATATACAATGCTTAGACTTTTGGTATATTGTGTTTTATTTACAGAAACTATATTGTTTATTCCAACAATTATTTACATACTAGATAAAAACGTAAATTTATCAAAATCATATTTCATAATTGTATTTGTCATATACATATGTATGAATTTTGATAATATTATTGCAAAAAGGAATATAAGTAGATATATAGAAACTGGTAAAATAGATATGTTTTATTTAAAAAATAAAACAGGGGCAGATGCTATTAATCAAATTGTAAAAATTTTGGAAACTCCAGTAGCTACAGATGATATTAAATCCGAAACAAGAAAATACTTAAAGGAAACATATGAAAATATAAAAGAAGAGAAAATGGACTTTAGGAATTTTAATTTTTCTAAATTGTTTGCTAAAAATTTAATTGATAAGAAAGTACGATTTTAACTATCAATATGGTTTTTATAAAAATACTGCATAAAGCCATTGACTTAATGCATATAAAATGTTAATATATATGCAGAATAGGAGATAAGTATGAGAAAATTTGATTATTCTTTTCTTAATAATGGATTACTACCAGCAAATTTAATAAACATAACAGGGGCAATTTACTCTTTGAAAACAGGTAGTGAAATAAGAAAAGATAAATATGAGAAAATATTTACAGAATTAGAAAAAATTGCTAAAGTTGAATCAGTTAAAAGTTCAAATGCAATAGAAGGAATTGTCACAAGTGACGAGCGTATAAAAGAAATAGTAAATGGTTCAAGCAAACCACTAAACCATAACGAGGCAGAAATTGCAGGGTATAGAGATGCACTGAATGAAATTCATCTAAATTATAAGTCAATAGAATTTAATGAGCACACAATTTTAAGGTTACATGAAATAATGATGTCTTATAGTGGAGATAGGTATGGTGGAAAATATAAAGATGAAGATAATGTTATTATTGAAATAGATAATGAAGGGAATAGGAAAGTAAGGTTTAAACCAACAAGTGCAGCTAAAACACCAAAAGCAATGGAACAAATGATACTTGCATATTTAGAGGCAAGAGATAATGCTAATATAAATGAACTTTTGTTAATTCCTTGTGTTATTCTTGATTTTTTATGTATTCACCCATTTAAAGATGGTAATGGAAGAATGTCAAGATTATTATCTTTATTACTTTTATACAAAAATGGTTTTGATGTAGGAAAATATATATCATTTGAAGAGCAAATAAATAAAAATAAAGGCTATTATTATGAAACATTAAAAAAATCTTCAACAAATTGGGAAGAATGTGAAAATACATATATTCCATACATTGAAAATTTTGTGACAACATTATATATGTGTTATAAAGAACTAGACAAAAGGTTTAGTGTTGTAAATAGTAATAAAATTACAAAAAAAGCAAGAATAGAAGCAACTGTGTTGAACAGTTTAACAGCAATTTCAAAGTCCGAAATATGTAACATACTTCCAGATGTAAGTCCAACAACAGTTGAGGCAGTATTAGGTAAAATGGTAAAAGATGGATTGATTGAAACAATAGGAAATGGTAGAAATACAAAATATCGAAAAAAGTAATAAAAACAAAATATTATTATAAAAAAGGGTGATATTATGAAAAATTTAGAAAACATAACAAAATTACTAATCAATGTAGATATGGTAAATGGCTTTGTAAAAGAAGGAGCAATGGCAGACCCTTACATACAACACATAATTCCAAAACATATAAAGTTAATGAATGAAACAAGAAATAATCAAGAAATGATAGCAATTATCAAAGATACACACAAAGAAAATTGCAGAGAATTCAACAGATTTCCAAAACATTGTATAGAAAAAACAAAAGAATCAGAATTGATAGAAGAATTAAAAGAATTTGAAAAAGATGCATTAGTATATGAAAAGAACTCAACAAGCACAATATATGCACCAAATTTTATAGAAGATATAGAAAAAATGAAAAACTTACAAGAGGTTATAATAATTGGTTGTTGCACAGATATTTGCATTTTAAACTTAGCAATACCACTACAAAATTACTTTGACCAAAAAGACATTGAAGTAAAAATTATTGTACCAAAAAATGCAGTAGAGACATATAACAGCGAAAACCATAATAGAGAAGAATACAATGAAATTGCTTTTAAATTGATGAAACAAGCAGGAATAAAAATACTAGAACAAATTTAATATAAAAAAACTGGGGCTTCCAACGGGAATTGAACCCGTGACCTCTACCTTACCAAGGTAGCACTCTACCAACTGAGCTATGGAAGCATAAGAAAGGGACATTTCCCTTTCCACATAATCATGAAAGATGTGACACATATAAAAAATCCATTCAAATTATACAGAATAAATTTAAAAATGTAAATACTTTCTATTGACTTTTTTCAAAAAAAATATTAAAATAATATACATAAGAACAAGCGAGTAAGAGAAAAGTAAGATAAAGGTTACTAAAAGAGAGAATTAGTCATAGGCTGGAAGCTAATTTAAGAAAACATATCTGAAAAACTAACTCTTCAAAGCTTCTAGTGAACAAGCTAGACGGCAAAGAACCGTTATCATCTTACAATTAAGTTAAAAATAGGATGGAACCGTGTAAATTAAGCACTCCTATGGATATTTTATTATCCATTGGAGTTTTTTTAGTTCTAATGGAGATATAAGGAGGAATTTTTATGATTAAAGTAACACTAAAAGATGGTTCAATTTTAGAAGTTCAAGAAGGAAGCTCTATTTTAGAAGTTGCACAAAAAATTAGTGAAGGGCTAGCTAGAAATGCTACTTGTGGAGAAGTAGATGGGGAAGTAAAAGACCTAAGATATGAATTACAACAAGATTGTAGTTTAGTTATTCATACTTTTAACAATGACGATTTAGAGGGGAAAAAGGCATATTGGCATACAACTTCACACATTATGGCACAAGCTGTAAAAAGATTATTTCCAAATGCAAAACTTGCAATTGGCCCAGCAATTGAAGAAGGGTTTTACTATGACTTTGACGTAGAAAAACCTTTTACAGATGAAGACAAAGCAAATATAGAAGAGGAAATGAAGAAAATTATAAAAGAGGATTTAGAAATTAAGAGATTTTCATTGCCAAAAGATGAAGCTATTAAACTAATGAAAGACGAACCTTACAAAGTAGAACTAATTGAAGATTTGCCAGAAGGTGAAGAAATTAGTTTTTATAGTCAAGGTGATTTTACTGATTTATGTGCAGGACCTCATGTGAATTCTACTGGAAAGATAAAAGTTGTAAAGATTTTATCTTCTTCAGGAGCATATTGGAGAGGTAGCGAAAAAAATAAAATGTTACAAAGAATTTATGCAATATCTTTCCCAAAAGCTTCTTTGTTACAAGAGCATTTAGATTTCTTAGAAGAAGCAAAACAAAGAGACCATAGAAGAATTGGTAAAGAACAAGAACTATTTATGACACATGAGTTAGTTGGTTCAGGACTTCCAATGTATTTGCCAAATGGTGCAACTATTAGAAGAATTTTAGAAAGATATATTGCAGACAAAGAAATAGCTCTAGGCTATAGGCATGTGTATACACCATCACTTGCAAATGTAGATTTATACAAAACAAGTGGACACTGGGACCACTACAAAGATGATATGTTTCCTGTTATGAAAATAGAAAATGAAGAATTAGTTTTAAGACCTATGAATTGCCCACATCATATGTTAATATACAAAAATAAATTGCATTCATATAGGGACTTACCAATTAGAATTGGAGAATTAGCACATGATTTCCGTTATGAGTCAAGTGGTAGTGTTTGTGGTCTTGAAAGAGTTCGTGAAATGTGCCAAAATGATGCACATATATTTGTAACACCTGAACAAATAAAAGAAGTATTTGGAGAAGTTGTTAAATTGATTTTAACAGTTTACGAAGATTTTGGATTTAACAATTATACTTTTAGATTATCTTTAAGAGATAAAAATAACAAGGAAAAATATTTTGATGATGACCAAATGTGGGAAACAGCAGAAAGTCAACTACGTGACATTTTAACAGAACTAGGAATTGATTTTTACGAAGCAGAGGGTGAAGCTGCATTTTATGGTCCAAAACTAGATGTTCAAATTAAGACAGCAATTGGACATGATGTAACAATATCAACTTGTCAATTAGACTTTTTATTGCCACAAAGATTTGAACTAGAATATATTGGAGAAGATGGGGGAGCACATAGACCAGTTGTTATTCATAGGGCAATTTTAGGAACATTTGACAGATTTTTATCTTTCTTAATTGAAGAATATAAAGGGTCATTCCCATTATGGCTTGCTCCAACACAAATAAAAATCTTGCCAATTACGGATAATCAACATGAATATGCACATAAATTAAAAGACAAATTATTTGCACAAGGCTTTAGAGTTACAGTTGATGATAGAAGTGAAAAAACTGGTTATAAAATTAGAGAAGCTGAAATTGAAAGAGTTCCATATATGGTAGTTGTAGGAGCAAAAGAACTAGAAGAGGGAACTGTTGCAGTTCGTTCAAGAGATGACGGGGATTTAGGAACAATGGCTATTTCAGATTTTGAACAAAAAATTTTAGATGAGTTAGAAAATAAGGGAAAATAAAACTACAAACAGCTCGCCCCTCTATGATAGAGAGACGAGCTGTTAGAAGTTTCACAAGTATCCGTTTTCAGCCCAGTAGCAATCCAATATTGGATTAAATACAAAATTTGCTACCACTGCAAGAAGAACAGCAGTTGCACTGTAGCAATTTCCATTCTCATCCGTTATAGTTTTACCACCAACCACCGTATCGATGATTTTCAACGGTGGTTCTGATGCAGAAAGTTTTAATCTTACGGTTCCTATATATTGCCCTTTTTCAAGAACAATATATATTTTTGAGTGTTCCTCGTTTGCCAGTGCTTCATTGAGTTTTCTTACAGAATACTTCTGTAAAAGTTCATTTTTCATGATGCTCCTCCTTTCCCATAATTAGGGGTTGAATTATTGTTTACAGTTTGTTTCCATCACATTATACAGGTTATTTTTCATATCGAGTGGGTATATCTACATAAGGCAGATATACCTTTAATT
>CATLUC010000044.1 GCA_950059165.1 uncultured Clostridium sp. | reverse complement strand
TCCTACTACTTTTTTAGAATATTGTACAGGTACTCTTCTTTCTGCTTGTTGTACAAATACAACACCTGCTACTAATATTAAAGCTCCTACAATAATTCCTATTGCTGTTAATAAACCTGTTGTATTAAATTGATTATTTCCAAAAATCAAGTTCCATATAGTTGTTATTCCACTTGGTAATCTTGAAACTATACCTATGAATATCAATAAAGAAATTCCATTTCCAATACCTTTACTTGTAATTTGGTCACCTAACCACATAAGTAAAGATGTTCCAGCTACCAATCCTGTTACAACTAATGCTCCTGTTAAAAATTCTTGATTTACAAATATTCCAGAAGATTTATAAGATAAGTACAATCCTACTGCTTCTACTAAAGCTAATATAATTGTTACAATCTTTGTATATTTGTTAATTTTTTGTCTTCCTTCTTCTCCACCTTCTTTAGTTAATCTTTCTAAAGATGGGATAATCATTGCTAATAATTGAATAACAATAGAGGCTGTTATGTAAGGACTAATTGACATTGCAAACACAGAAAATCTTGAAAATGCTCCTCCTGAGATGATATCTATTAATCCTGCTAATCCATTTGTTTCTCCCATTGCTTCATTTAATGCTATACTATTTACTCCTGGTACTGTAATATAACATCCTAATCTAAATACAACAATTAATACTAGTGTGTATATTAGTTTTTTTCTTACTTCAGGTGTTTTTAACGCATTTTTTATAGTTTTAAACAATTAAATCACCTCAGCCTTTCCGCCTAAAGCTTCAATTTGCTCTTTGGCTTTTGCTGTAAATCTTTTTGCTTTTATATTTAATTTTTTATCTAATTTTCCTGTTGCTAAAACTACTATTCCATCATTAACTTTTCCGATAATTCCTTCTTCTAATAAAGTCTCGGCAGTTACATCTGTAGCTTTAGATTTGTTTAACATTGTTAATGTTACTTCTACATAATTTTTAGCATGAATGTTTGTGAAGCCTCTTTTTGGTAATCTTCTATATAATGGTGTTTGACCACCTTCAAAACCTCTTCTTACTCCTCCACCACTTCTTGCTTTTTGACCTTTATGTCCTCTTCCTGATGTTTTTCCATTTCCAGAAGACATTCCACGTCCTACTCTATTTCTTTTTACTTTACTAACAGCTGGCTTTAATTCATCTAGTTTCATTTAGTTTTGCACCTCCTTTTTTTATTGACAAGGGATATTTTCTTATTTAGTAACAAGTTTCTATCCCTTTATTGTTTTATTATAAAATATCTTCAACTTTTTTACCTCTTTTTTTAGCAACTGATTCTGCAGTTTGCATAGCTTTAAGACCTTCGATTGTAGCATAAACAACGTTTCTTGGATTGTTTGTTCCAATAACTTTAGTTCTTATGTTTTTATATCCAGCAAGTTCTGCAACAGGTCTAACACTACCACCTGCTATAATACCAGTACCAATAGCTGCTGGTTTTAACATAACTTTAGCACTTCCGAAAGTTCCAATATATTCATGAGGTACAGTTGTATTTACAATTGGTACTTCAACTAAGTTCTTTTTAGCTTCTTGAATAGCTTTTTTAATAGCATCTGGGACTTCTGCTGCTTTACCATTTCCAACACCTACATGACCGTTTTCGTCTCCTACTACTACTACAGCACTAAATCTAAAGGTTCTACCACCTTTTACAACTTTAGCAACTCTATTAATAGCAACAACTTTTTCTTTTAATTCATTCTTTTCTTCCATAAGGTTTTGTTTTCCTCCTTTTCTACTCTTTGACAGGGGACACATCTTTCTCTAAGGTATTCCTTTAAGGACAAGATATGTCCCCTACCCTTATGAATTTGTGTTTACCCTTTTTTATTATATTTACTTTATTGACTTTGTTGTGTGGACACATCTTTCCCCTTGGTCATTTCTTCATGGATAAGATATATCCTTTTTACTAGAATTTTAGTCCACCTTCTCTTGCTGCTTCTGCTAACTCTTTAACTACCCCATGATAAATGTATCCACCACGGTCAAAGACTACAGTTTCAATTTTTTTGTCTAATGCCTTTTTTGCAATTAATGTTCCTAATTCTTTAGCAGCTACTTTATTTGCATATTTAGTTTTAATTTCTTTATCTAGTGTTGAAGCTGAAACTAATGTATTTCCTGCAACATCATCAATGATTTGTACATATAAATTTGTATTACTTCTGTAAATACATAATCTTGGTCTTTCTTGTGTTCCAGATACTTTTCTTCTAACACGTATATGTCTTCTAGTTCTTTCCATTTTTCTATCTGTCTTTTTAACCATTTTTCTACTCCTTTCTAGAATTTTAATCAAATTCGATATATTGTGCGTTTTTATAAATTATGAAAATGTGCAAGATGCCTGTTTCATAATTCTAATTTTAATTCAAAGTGATAAGATGTGCATTTTTGATATTTATTACAAGCTGATGGTGTACGTTTGTACATCGAAGTTTGTAATAAATAGCGAAAATGTGCAGATTATTGCTTTCAATTAAAATTAATTTATTTTCCGGTTTTACCCTCCTTACGCCTAATAACCTCCTCAGCATATTTAATACCTTTACCTCTATATACTTCTGGTGGTCTTTTACTTCTGATAACTGCTGCTGTTTGACCAACTGCTTCTTTGTCTATTCCATTTACAATAATTGTATTTGGATTTGGAACATCAAAAGTAATTCCTTGTGGTGCTTCAAAGATAACTGGGTGTGAATAACCTAATGTTAAATTTAAATTATTTCCTTGTTTTGCTACTCTGTAACCAACACCATTAATTTGTAATTCTTTACTATAAGCTGATGTTACACCAATAATCATATTATTGATTAAAGTTCTAGTTAAACCATGTAAACTTCTATTAGCTGGTTCATCATCTTTTCTAATAACTTTAATTATGTTTTCTTCCATTTCAATAGAAATATTTTTATGTATTTCTCTTTCTAATGTACCTTTTGGACCTGTTACAGTAATTTTTTGTCCATCTATTTTTACTTGAACTTCTGATGGTACTGTAATAGGCTTATTTCCTATTCTTGACATGTTAGATTTTACCTCCTTCTTTGTTTATTGTCAGGGGACACATCTTTTTCTCCCCTACCAAATGTAAGCTAATACTTCTCCACCAATTCCTAAAGCTCTTGCTTCTTTGTCAGTTTTTAGTCCTTTTGATGTAGAAATAATTGCAATTCCTAAACCATTTAAAACTTTTGGTAATTCTTCTTTAGACGCATACACTCTTAATCCTGGTTTACTAATTCTTTTTAAACCATCAATTACTCTAGTTCCTTTTTCGTCATATTTTAAAGTAATTCTTATCATTCCTTGTGTATCATCTTTGATTTCTTCAAAAGATTTTATATATCCTTCTTTAAATAAGATATCAGCAATTCCAAGTTTCATATTAGAAGCTGGAACATCTACTGTTTTATGTTTTGCACTATTAGCATTTCTAATTCTTGTTAACATATCTGCAATTGGATCTGTAATGTTCATTTAATTACTTACCTCCTTTTCTCTTTTTATTCTGTTTTTAAAATCTATATGTTCTAAATTTTGATTCATCATGCAAGATGCTGGTTTTCATTATTGTACTCTTAGCTAATTCAAATCAAAATTAGTATATTGTGCATTTTTAAAATTAATTACAAGACGAAGTTGTACATAGGTACGTCCAGTTTTGGAATTAATTTTGAAAATGTGCAAGACGCTGATTTTCATTTGAATTCAATTAAAATTTTTTACCAGCTAGCCTTCTTAACACCCGGAATCTCTCCCTTATGTGCTAACTCTCTAAAGCATACACGGCATATACCGTATTTTCTAATATAGCTATGTGGTCTTCCACATAATTTGCATCTATTATATTCTCTTGTTTTAAATCTTTGTGGTCTAGCTTGCTTTACTTTCATTGACTTTTTAGCCATATTCTTACTCCTTTCACTTTACTTCATTTACTCAGCTGATTTAAAAGGCATTCCTAAAAGTCTTAATAATTCTTTAGACTCTTCATCTGTCTTAGCTGTTGTTACAAATATAATATCCATTCCTCTTAGTTTATCAACTTTATCATATTCGATTTCAGGGAAGATTAATTGTTCTTTAATACCCATAGAGTAATTTCCTCTACCATCAAAAGAATTATTTGAAACTCCTCTAAAATCTCTTACTCTTGGAAGTGCAACATTGAATAATTTATATGCAAAATCATACATTTTATCTGCTCTTAGAGTTACTTTACATCCAATATTAACACCTTCTCTTAATTTGAAAGCTGCAATTGATTTTCTAGCTTTTGTAATAACTGGTTTTTGACCTGTTATTTGAACCAAATCATTCATTGCATTTTCTAGTGCTTTAGGGTTTTCTTTTAAATCTCCTAATCCTATATTAATTACTATTTTATCAAGTTTTGGAACTTGCATAACTGATTTATATTCAAATTTTTTCATTAATGCTGGGATTACTTCCTTTTCATATTGTTCTCTTAATTTTTCCATGGATTATGAATCCTCCTTTCTTTTATTTATTTTATTGTTGCTCCACATTTTTTACAAACACGCACTTTTTTACCTTTTTCTTCACCATATCCAACTTTTGTTGCTTTTCCACATTTTGAACATACAACATTTACTTTTGAAGTTGGTATGCTACATTCTACTGGTATAATTCCACTTTCTTCACCTTGTTTTCTAGCTTTGATGTGTTTTTTTCTAATATTTACACCTTTAACAATGATTTTATCATCTTTTGGATTTACTTCTAATACTTCTCCTGTTTTACCTTTGTCATTTCCAGATAAAACTTGAACGTTGTCTCCTTTTTTTATTCTCATTGTAGGATTTCCTCCTTTTCTTTGATTTTTGTTCTATTTATTTATGTTTAATTTTTTAATTCTTTAATAAAAATTAATTCAAAATATTTTCTCAAAAATAAATTCTTTAATTAAAACAAATTAGAATTAGTATATTGTGCATTTTTGAAATTAATTACAAGACGAAGTCGTACTCTTGTACGTCGAGGTTTGGAATTAATTTTAAAAATGTGCAAGATGCTGATTGTAATTTTGTTTTTAAAGTACTTCTGGGGCAAGTGATAGAATCTTCATATAATCCTTTTCCCTTAATTCTCTTGCAACTGGTCCAAAGATACGTGTTCCTCTTGGTGTTTTGTCTTCTTTGATTATAACTGCTGCATTTTCATCAAATTTTATGTATGAACCATCTGCTCTTCTTAATCCACTTTTGCTTCTTACTATAACAGCTTTTACAACATCGCCTTTTTTAACAACTCCTCCTGGTGTTGCTGATTTAACAGAAGCTACTATTACATCTCCTATGTTAGATGTTTTTCTATATGAACCACCTAAACATCTAATACACATAATCTCCTTTGCACCTGTATTGTCTGCTACTTTTAGTCTTGATTGTTGTTGTATCATCTGTAGTTCCTCCTTCCTTTTTTCTAATGTCAGGGGACACATCTTTCCCCTTGGTCATTTATTTACAAATATTTGATTTTAATTATTTAGTTATTGCTTTTTCTAAAACTTCAACTACTCTCCATCTTTTATCTTTAGAAAGTGGTCTTGTTTCCATTACTTTTACTTTGTCACCTATTTGGCATACGTTTTCTTCGTCATGTGCTTTTAATTTATAAGTTCTTTTTACAGTTTTACCATACATTTTATGACTGACACTTGTTTGTACTGATACTACTACTGTTTTATCCATCTTGTTAGATGTTACTGTTCCAATCATAACTTTACGAAGATTTCTTTCTTCCATTTAGATTTCTCCTTTCCTTTTTCTAATGTCAGGGGACACATCTTTCCCTATGGTAGTTCTTTACGGACAAGATATGTCCCCTACCCTTATGAATTAGTGTTTACCCTCATTTTAGTTCTCAGCTTTTTTAGGCTTTTAATTCAGCGATTTTTCTTTCTGTTAATACTGTATTTATTTTAGCTATATCTCTTTTTACTTCTTTTATTTTCATTGGATTATCTAATCCATTAGTAGCTAAACTAAATTTTAATTTGAACAATTCTGTTTTTAGTTCACCTAATTCTTTCTCTAAATCTGGTGAAGACATTTCTCTTATTTTACTTATCTTCATCATTTTCACCTACCTTTTCTGTTTCTTTGGCTACGAACTTTGTTTTATTAGGTAGTTTGTTCATAGCTAAACGTAAGGCTTCTCTAGCAGTTTCTTCTGGTACACCAGCAATTTCAAACATTACTCTTCCTGGTTTTACAACTGCTACCCAATATTCTGGCGCACCTTTACCTTTACCCATACGAGTTCCGATAGGTTTTGCTGTTATTGGTTTGTCTGGAAAGATTTTTATCCAAACTTTTCCACCTCTTTTTATATAACGAGTCATAGCAATTCTGGCTGCTTCAATTTGATTTCCTGTAATTAAAGCTCCTGTTACAGCTTGAATTCCATATTCTCCATCTGTAACTTTATTTCCTCTTGTTGCTTTCCCTCTCATTCTACCTTTTTGTACTTTTCTATGTTTTGTTCTTTTTGGCATTAATGGCATTATTGTTCTCCTCCTTCCACACGTCTTTCTGGAAGAACTTCTCCTTTATAAATCCAAACTTTTACACCAATTTTTCCATATGTTGTGTCTGCTTCTGCAAACCCATAGTCAATATCAGCTCTTAAAGTTTGTAGTGGAATATTTCCTTCTTTATAGAATTCAGTTCTAGCCATATCTGCTCCACCTAATCTTCCAGATACTGCAGTTTTAATTCCTAAAGCACCTGATTTCATAGATTTTTGCATACATTGTTTCATAGCTCTTCTGAATGAAATTCTTCTTTCTAGTTGTCCTGCAATATTTTCTGCTACTAATTGAGCATCTGTATCAATGTTTTTAACTTCAACAATATTTAAATTAACATCTTTTCCTATTTCTTTTGCTAATTCACTTTTTACTGTTTCTACTCCTGCACCACCTTTTCCTATTACAATTCCTGGTTTTGCAGTAAATAAATTAACTTTGATTGCTTTTGCTGTTCTTTCAATTTCTATTTTAGAAATTCCAGCAAGATATAATTTTTTCTTTAAAAATTTACGGATTTTTTGGTCTTCTATTAGGTAATCTGCAAAATTTCTAGAATCTGCATACCATTTAGAATTCCAGTCTTTGATAATTCCAACTCTTACTCCTGTTGGATGTACTTTTTGTCCCATCTAATTTCTAGACCTCCTTTTCTTTTTTTGTCAGGGGACACATCTTTCCCCCTAGTCACTTCTTCATGGATAAGATATGTCCCCTATCCTTATGAATTAGTGATGTCATTTTTTCAATTATTTGTTAATTCTGTTTTGTTTGGTTCACATCTTTCCCTTGGGTATTTCTTTAAGGACAAGATACGTCCCTTACCCTTGTGAATTAGTGTTTACCCTTTTTTTATTTCTCACCTAGTCACTTCTTCATGGATAAGATATGTCCCCTATCCTTATGAATTAGTGCTTGCCCTTTATTTTATTATTCTCTTTCTTCTAGCTTTATTGTAATATGACTTGTTCTTTTTCTAATTCTGACTGCTGAACCTTTTGCTGCAGGACGTATTCTTTTTAATGTTGGTCCTTGATTAGCATATATTTCAGCAACATATAATTTTTCATGTTTCATATCATGATTATTTTCAGCATTTGCAATTGCTGATTTTAATAATTTCTCTATTATTTCTGAAGATGCTTTTGGTGTGAATTTTACAATTGCTAAAGCTTCGTCTACATCTTTTCCACGAATTAAATCTGCTACAATTTTTACTTTTCTAGCTGAAATTCTAGCATATTTTAATGTTGCAACTGCTTCATTTCTAACTAAAGTTTCTTGTTCTTGCACTTTTTTTACCTCCTTGTACTAAAGTTTAACCATTTATTGTTTTCTACTTATTAGTCTTTTTATCTCCTGAATGACCTTTAAAAGTTCTTGTAGGAGCAAATTCACCTAATTTGTGACCAATCATTTCTTCTGCTATATAAATTGGAACGTGTTTTCTTCCATCATGTACAGCAATAGTATGACCAACCATTTGTGGATATATTGTAGAAGCTCTTGACCATGTCTTTAGAACTTGTTTGTCCCCAGATTCGTTCATAGCTTCTACCCTTTTTAATAGTTCAGGTGCTACATATGGCTTTTTCTTGCTTGATCTTGACATTCAATCTTCCTCCATTTCTCTAAGTTTTATAGTTTTTATTCGCTAATAAATACATATCAGCTTATTTTCTTCTCTTAACAATAAACTTATTAGATTGTTTCTTTCTGTTTCTTGTTTTGTATCCAAGAGCTGGTTTGCCCCAAGGTGTCATTGGTCCTGCGTGTCCTACTGGTGCTCTACCTTCACCACCACCATGAGGGTGGTCTACTGGGTTCATAACTGAACCTCTAACTGTTGGTCTAACTCCCATATGTCTTTTTCTTCCAGCCTTACCAATTTTTACGTTTTCATGGTCGCTGTTTCCAATTACTCCAATAGTTGCTCTACAAGTTGATAAAATTAGTCTCATTTCTCCAGATGGTAATCTTACATGTGCGTATTTACCTTCTTTTGCCATTAATTGTGCACTTTGACCTGCAGCTTTTACTAATTTTCCACCTTGTTTTGGATTTAATTCTATGTTATGAATTAATGTACCTACTGGTATAGCGTTAATTGGCATACAGTTTCCTGGTTTAATATCTGCTGTTTCTCCAGATACTACTTTGTCTCCATCTTTTAATCCTTGTGGAGCTAAAATATATGCTTTTTCTCCATCTTCGTATTGAATTAATGCAATGTTTGCACTTCTATTTGGGTCATATTCAATTCCGATTACTGTTGCTTGCATATCGTCTTTTCTTCTTTTAAAATCTATTATTCTATATTTTTGTCTATTCCCACCACCTTGATGTCTTACTGTAATTCTTCCATATGAGTTTCTTCCTGCATTTTTCTTTTTCTTTGCTAATAAAGATTTTTCAGGAGTTTTCTTTGTAATTTCTCCAAAGTCTGAAACTGTCATATTTCTTCTTGATGGTGTATAGGGTTTAAAATGCTTCATTCCCATTTTTCTTTTCTCCTTTCAAAACGATGAAAACCTTCGCATAACGTTGTCAAACTTCACAAATATTTCTTCGATATACAAGCGTATTATCTCATCAATATTTGTTCGTTTTCCTAGTTCTGCTCGCTTTTGCTCGTTTTTCTGCTCTACTTTACTTTTTATTTACGGATTTTTTCCTGCTCCGCATGGCAGATATTCTTTATTTTCCGGGTCTTTCCCGATAATTTTATCTTCCTTCGTCTCTACCTTTTTCTGTGCCTGTTTCTTTACTTTTTTCTGTTTCTTTATCATAATACGCACCTACATAATACATTTTTCTTATAGGAGTATTACAATGTAGAACTTTATCTGTTGAAAATACTATTACAGGATGCTTTTTTATTTTTTTTGTTGCTTCTTCTTCATTATATCTAGATATATATCCAATTGTACTTGCTTCTGTTTCTCCTTTTGCGTTATCTTTGCTTAAACTTCCTCTAGCATCCATTCTTTTACGAAATTCTATTTCTTCTTTGCTTCTTGTACGAAATTGATTTTGTGTTTCTCTGTTTTCTTCTTGGACTTTTTTTACATTTTCTTCTTTTCTTTTTTCACTCATAATAAACACATTCTTTCTATATTAGTAATTCTTCTAAGCTCCCATAAATTCTTCAATACTATCTTTGTATTTTTTAGAAACTTTAGTAGTTTTACCACCTTTTGCTAAGTAAGATGTTTCTTGTGGATTTGTATCAATTGTAACAATTGCTTTTTTCCAATCTGATGTTTTTCCTACGTGATATCCTACTCTTTTCTTTTTACCATTTACATTCATAGTATTTACTTTTAATACTTTTACTTCAAAAAGTTTTTCAACAGCATTTGCTATTTCAATTTTTGTTGCTTTTTTATTTACTTTGAAAGTGTATTTTCCTTCTTGTAATTCGTCATTACTTTTTTCTGTAACAACTGGTGCTATAATTATTTCTTCTGGTTTCATTTAAGCGTACACCTCCTCTAATTTTTTAACAGTTTCAACTGATAAAATTAGATTTGTATATTTTAATAAATCAAATACATTAATATTGTTTAATACAATAGTTTTTACTCCTTCAATATTTCTTGATGACATATAAACATTTTTGTTGTTCTCAGGAAGAACGATTAATGTTTTTCCACTTAATTTTAAATCTGTAAGAGCTTTTGCCATTGTTTGTGTTTTGATTTCTTTTAATTCTAATTTATCTACTACTGTTAATTCTTTTTCTAATACTTTAGAACTTAAGATTGATTTTATAGCCAATCTTCTTTCTTTTTTATTAACTGTGTATCTATAAGAACGAGGTTTTGGACCTAGTGCAATACCACCTTTAATCCATTGTGGGCTTCTTGTTGAACCTTGTCTTGCTCTACCTGTTCCTTTTTGTCTCCATGGTTTTTTACCACCACCAGAAACTTCTGCTCTTGTTTTTGTACTTTGTGTACCTTGTCTTTGATTAGCTAGATAATTTACAAGCACGCTATGTACAATATTTTCATTTGGTTCAATTCCAAATACACTATCTGCTAATTCTATATCACTTACTTTTTTACCTTTTAAATCATATACGTCTACTTTTGGCATTTTCGTATTCCTCCTTTCCTCTAATTAATAGCCTTTACAGCTGATTTTACTTTTAGGATAGCTCCTTTTGCTCCTGGAACACTTCCCTTTACTAAAATTACGTTTTTATCCATATCAACTCTTACTACATCTAAGTTTTGGATTGTAACTGTAACTCTTCCCATATGTCCTGGTAATTTTTTACCTTTAAAAACTCTACCTGGTGTTGATGTAGACCCCATTGAACCTGGTCTTCTATGATACATTGAACCATGTCCCATTGGTCCTCTGTGTTGTCCATGTCTTTTTATAACACCTTGGAAACCTTTTCCTTTTGATGTTCCTTGTATATCTACTTTTTCTCCAGCTACAAAGATGTCTGCTTTTATTTCATCTCCTACTTTGTAGTTTTCGATAGAATCTACTTTGAATTCTCTTAAGTGTTTTTTATTAGCAAGTTTTGCTTTTGCAAAATGTCCTGCTTCTGGTTTGTTAATATGTTTATCTTTTATTTCCCCATATCCTAATTGAATTGCTTCATATCCATCACAATCCATTGTTTTGATTTGTGCTACGATATTTCCTGCTGTTTCAATTACAGTTACAGGAATTACATTTCCTTTTTCGTCAAAGATTTGTGTCATACCAATCTTTTTACCGATAATTCCTTTTTTCATTTTTTTCTTTCCCTCCTATAT
>CATLUC010000043.1 GCA_950059165.1 uncultured Clostridium sp. | reverse complement strand
ACAAACCTTAAAAGACATGGAGTGTAGACAAATTGATTTTGAAATTAGTTTACACCACCTTAAAAAAGGAGAAAGTATTAATATTGGAAATGATGTAGCAGTAAGAACAAATGGTATGTATTCAGAACAAGTAAAACAACATATAGAAAAACTTTTAAACAAATGCCCTGGGACAATTTATGGGCAAATGCATCAGTTATTTGCAAGGACAAAATATGGAGACGCTGATTATACAAAAAGAGGATTTTGAGGGGATATAAAAGTTTAGTTAACATCAAAGTTTTTTTGAAAAAAATTTCAAAAAACTATTTATCAATAGAAGATTATTTGTTATAATAAACAAAGCGAAAACCCTAAATAATACAAGGAGGTAACCAATGAAAAAAGAACGAGGAATAACTTTAATAACATTAGTAGTTACAATAACTATATTAATTATATTAGCATCAATTGCAACTTATAGTGGAATTAGTGTAGTTAATTCTTCTAAATTTACAGCATTTACAACTGAGCTAAAAACAATGCAAGCAAAAGTAAATAGTATTTATGAAGAAGACAAAACAATAGAAATGGGAGATGCTATCACAGGGAATGCAGAAGAACAAGCAAATAAAGTATTTGCAGAGTTGGCACAAGACCAAACAACTGGAATTACAGATAAAACAGGATATCGTTATTGGAGTAAAGATCTTATTAAACAATTAGGTATTGATGGAGTTGAACAAGATTTTTTTGTGAATATACAAAAAAGAAGTGTAGTAAGCTATGAAGGGTTAAATTATGAGGGAAAAACTTATTATACACTTAGCCAAATACCAAATAGTTCTTATAATGTAGAATATGAAGAAAATCAGGAAAAACCAACATTTGATACTAAATTAGAAAAATTATCTGACAACAAATGGAGAGTTAATATTATAAATATTCAATATAATGGATATATCAATAAATGGCAGGTAAAATATCGTTTAAAAGATGCAAACTATTGGAATACAACTGAAGAAACAAGTTTTGTTATAACAGAAAAAGGAGATTATGAAATATATATACAAAATGGTAATGTTGTATCTGAAACAAAAGTAGTAGAAACTAATGCTAAAGTAGGCAAAATAGTTACAGATGTTAATAAGGAATATACTAACAATGGAACAGCAGTAATACCAGTAGGTTTTATGATTGTACCAGGTTTAGATAATGTAGAAGAGGGGTTAGTTATTTCAGATAGCATAGAAGATACAGAAGAAAACACAAATGCAAAAGTTGCAAAAGGAAACCAATTTGTATGGATACCTGTAACTAATAGAAGTAAATATATAAGAAATACAAGTTATGAAAATACAAGTGTATCTCAAAGTGCTTATACAGATAAAGATTATTTGCCTGATAGCATTCAGCCTGATGTAAGTGGAGCTGTTGCAACAGGTACAAAAACGATTGACCAAGTAATTGGAGAAATAAATGAAAATGCTGAAAGAGAACAAGTGGTTTCAAAAGGAGGATTTTATATTGCAAGATATGAAGCAGGGAGAGAAACAATAGACGGAGAAAAAGCAGTAAGTAAAAAAGATGTAACTGTATGGGGTGCACCAACAATAGAAAAAGCAAAAGAAACATCAAAAGCATTTATAAATAATGAAAATGTAAAAAGTGCATTAATATCAGGAATACAATGGGATATGGCAATGGAATTTATAACACGAAATCCATTAAGAAAAGATGGAATGGGAAATAATTATGATGTAACAAAAGCAGAAACATCTGAAGAAGGTAGTAGGCATAAAGGAAGTAGTGTAGGTATGGAAGTAACAGGAAATAATAAGGCAGATAAAGTATGTAATATATATGATTTAGAAGGAAATGCTTATGAATATGTAGCAGAGAAAAATACTTCTGATACTAGCTATCCATTTGTTAGTAGAGGTGGTGGTTATAATCGTAAATATCAAGCATCTTATAGATTTAGTGCTTCAAGTGGACTTCCTAGTGGTGGTTTTCGCCTAGCTCTTTATGTCATGTAACCAATTAATTTATTTATATCATTGCCAAACCTTTACTTTTACCAAGTTTTGCTATATAATATACAAAAACAAAAAAGGAGAGAGATAACAATGCAAGAAAACAACAATCAAAATAACAATGAAATAGAAGAATTAGACATAAACCATCTAATGCAAATTAGAAGAGATAAATTAGCCGAACTACAAGAAAAAGGAGAAGACCCATATCAAGTAACAAAATTCAACAGAACACATACAGCAGGAGAAATCAAAAATAATTATAGTGATTACGAAGAAAAAGACGTAACAGTAGCAGGAAGAATTATTGCAAAAAGAATAATGGGAAAAGCATCTTTTTGCACAATACAAGACAGTGACGAAAAAATCCAAAGCTATGTAAGCATTAATGACCTAGGAGAAGAAAGCTACAAAGCTTTCAAAACATGGGACATAGGAGATATAATTGGAATAACAGGTTTTGTATTTAAAACAAGAACAGAAGAAATATCAATACATGCAAAAGAAGTAAAACTATTATCAAAATCACTAAGACCATTGCCAGAAAAATTCCATGGCTTAAAAGACATAGACTTACGTTATCGTCAAAGATATGTTGATTTAATAATGAATCCAGAAGTAAAGAAAACATTTGAAATGAGAAGTAGAATAATTACAGAAATTAGAAGCATATTAGATGAAAAAGGCTATTTAGAAGTTGATACACCAATGTTAAACACAATATCTGGTGGTGCAACTGCAAAGCCATTTATTACACACCATAATGCATTAAACATAGATATGTATTTAAGAATAGCAACAGAATTAAACCTAAAAAGATTAATTGTAGGTGGATATGACAAAGTATATGAAATGGGAAGAATATTTAGAAACGAAGGAATGGACATACGTCATAATCCAGAATTCACAACAATAGAATTATATGAAGCATATGCAGATTACAATGACATGATGGATATGGTAGAAGAATTATTTTCAAAATGTGCTATAAGAGTAAAAGGAACAACAAAAGTAACATATCAAGGACAAGAAATAGATTTAACACCTGGTTGGAAAAGAATAACAATGATAGACTCTATAAAAGAAGCATGTGGGGTAGATTTTAATACAATACAAACAGATGAAGAAGCTATTAAACTTGCAAAAGAAAGAAACATTGAAATACCAGATAAAACAAAAGAAACAAGAGGAGATGTAATTGCTCTATTCTTTGACGAATATGTAGAAAAAACATTAGTACAACCAACATTTATATATGATTACCCAATTGAAATATCACCACTTGCAAAGAAAAAGAAAGAAGACCCACGTCTAACAGAGAGGTTTGAAGTTTTCATAGGTGGACGTGAATATGGAAATGCATTCTCAGAATTAAATGACCCAATTGACCAATATGAAAGATTTAAAAAGCAAGTAGAAGCAAGAGAAGCAGGGGACGAAGAAGCTGGAATGATGGATGAGGACTTTATCCAAGCACTAGAATATGGAATGCCTCCAACAGGTGGTTTAGGAATTGGAATAGATAGACTTATTATGTTATTAACAGACAGTCCATCTATTAGAGATGTACTATTATTCCCAACAATGAAACCAATTGTGAATTAGTAAGAATTTCTTATTCCACATTTGTGACGATATCTTGAAAATAAAAGGGGAATACAAAGGAGTTTATAATGTTTAATTTTTCATTTGATAAAAGAATAGTGTATATCATAATAGCAATTATGGTATTATCAACTGTAATGCAATACCTAAATAATCCAGGTCAATTATTTGCCTTATTAGTTAGCATACCAGGTGTATTAGTAGCAATTACTTTCCACGAATTTGCACATGGTTTTGCAGCATACAAGTTAGGAGATAACACAGCAAAAAATGAGGGCAGATTAAGCTTAAATCCATTAGACCATTTAGACCCAATTGGAACACTTATGTTAGTATTTGCAGGATTTGGTTGGGGAAAGCCAGTACATGTAAATCCTATTAACTATACAAGAAAAATCTCAATGGAAAAAGGAGAGGCTATTGTATCTGTTGCAGGACCATTAACAAATATTGTTTTGGCTTTTATATTAGCATTAATTTTACGGAGCAATCAGCAAATTTGCAGGTATGGAATTTTTAATGTCAACAGTGGGTGGAATTATCATATCAATGATAGGTTCTGCAATAGCAATTAATGTTGGATTAGGGGTATTTAATTTAATCCCACTACCACCTTTAGATGGTTCAAAAATAATAATGCCATTTTTGCCTTATAATGCAAAACAATGGTTTATAAATAATGAACATATATTTTATATTATATTTGTTTTAATATGGATAACAGGAATTGCAAGTATTATAATATCACCAGCAATAACTGGAATAACATCAGGAATTATGACAATTACTTCAGCAATATTTGGATAAGATTTTAAAAGAAAACAAAGTCCCCCAATAATTGCAATGCTTTTCTAACAAGATTTATGCTTTAGTAGGGAATGAGGTAAATATGAAAAAAGACTTTATTTTAAGTATGGGAATTGAATCAAGTTGTGACGAGACCTCTGTAGCCATTGTAAAAAATGGTAGAGAGGTTCTTTCAAATGTAATAGACACACAAATTCCAATTCATGAAAAATATGGCCGGAGTAGTACCAGAAATAGCCTCAAGAAATCATATTGAGGCCATTTCAAGAGTTGCAAAAAAAGCATTAGAAGAGGCAAAAGTAGAACTAAAAGATATTGATGTTATAACTCCAACTTATGGACCAGGCTTGGTAGGAGCTTTATTAGTAGGGCTTTCTTATGCAAAAGCATTATCATTTGCTAATAACATTCCATTTGTAGGAGTAAATCATATTCAAGGACATATTGCATCAAATTATCTTACATATAAAGAGCTAGAGCCACCTTTTTTATGCATTATGATGTCAGGAGGAAATACACGGAATTATTCATGTAAAGGCATATACCGAATTTGAACTATTAGGAAAAACAAGGGATGATGCAATTCGGTGAAGCTTTTGACAAAGTTGCTAGAGTAATAGGCCTAGGATATCCAGGAGGACCTAAAGTAGATAATTTAGCTAAAACTCGGACAAGCAAATATAGAATTACCAAAAACACATTTTAATGATGATACTTTAGACTTTAGTTTTAGTGGGATAAAAACAGCAGTAATAAACCTGCATCATAAAAATCCAAATGTAAACAAAGCAGATTTATGTGCAAGTTTTCAAAAAACAATTACACAAATATTAATGGAAAATGTAAATAAGGCAATTGAAAAAACTGGAATAAAAACAGTTGCATTAGCAGGGGGAGTATCTTGTAATTCTTACATTAGAAAAGAATTTTTAGAGTTAGAAAAACAACAAATAAAAGTATATATGCCAGACTTAAAACTATGTACAGATAATGCAGCAATGATTGCTTCAGCTGGATATTATAATTACATAGAGGGAAATAAAAGTACATTAGACCTAAATGCTATACCAAATTTAAAATTGTAGTTTTAGAATTTTTAGAAATGTATAGTTTTATAAAAAATTAAACTAATAAAATTTAGAAGAATTCTAAATTGCTAAAATAAGTAATAGAAATGGAGAAATAGATGTCAATATATACAATAGGAGATTTGCATTTGTCTTATCATGAAAATAAACCAATGAGCATATTTGGTGACAATTGGAAGGGGCATGAAGAAAAAATAAGAAAACATTGGGAAGAAAAAGTAAAAGAAGATGACCTAGTAGTATTGCCAGGTGACTTTTCATGGTCAACATATTTAAAAGATACATATCAAGATTTTGAATACTTAAATGAATTACCTGGTAAAAAAATATTACTAAAAGGAAATCATGATTATTGGTGGACAACTGTAACAAGCATGAGAAAATTTTTAAAAGAAAATAACTTTGAGACCATTGATTTTCTTTATAATTCTGCATATCAATATGAAAATTATATAATTGCAGGAACTAGAGGATGGGGGCAAAATGAAGAAGGAGAAGACAAAAAGCTTTTAAATAGAGAAATGGCAAGGTTAGAGTTTTCATTAAAAGAAGCAATAAAGTTAAATGAAAATCAGGACAAGGAAATAATAGTATTTTTTCATTATCCACCAATTATTAAGAGCAATCTTTTAAACAATGAAATAAGTGAATTTGTAAAAATTTTGATGCAATACAACATAAAAAGATGTTACTATGGACATCTACATAGCATTTCTATAAAAGAAGCTGTAGAGGGACAATATTATGGAATAGATTTTAAATTAGTTAGTGCAGATGGACTAGACTTTAAATTACTAAAAATTTAGTGATTTGCAGAAAAGGTGCAATTGGGGACGTTTCTTTTTTCACATTTTTGTGAAATTAGGGACACATCTATGTGTAAATAATTTATATCTATTACTTTATAAATGTAACAAAATATAAAAAAGTATTAGATTATTATATATAAAGATATGTCCCCAATTTCACAAAAATGTGAAAAAGGAAACGTCCCTAATGTCACAAAAAGGAGCAAAAAGAAACGTCCCCAATTGCTCCAAATCAAAAGGAGAATTAGATGGATTTAAATAAAGATGTAAAATATATTAAAGGGGTAGGACCTAATAGAGTGCAATTACTTAATAAAGTAGGGATTTTTACATTAAAAGATTTAATCACATATTATCCTAGAACATATCAAGATAGGAGTAAACCCCAAAATATAGGTGAATGTACAGATGGAGAGGAAGTATTAATTGAAGCAATTGTTTGTGGTAAGGTTATTGATAGTAGGTTGAAAGGTAAAACAATGCAAAAGTTGCTAGTTAGAGATGAAACAGCAAGTTGCACTATTATGTGGTTTAATCAAAGCTATTTGAAAAATAGATTCCAAGTGGGAGAAAAGTATAAATTTTATGGAAAAATAAGCAATAATTTTGGGAAAATAACAATGATGTCACCTGTATTTGATGAAAAAGAAAAAAATTTTAATACGGGAAAAATCATTCCATTATATCCATTAACATATCAACTATCACAAAATATCTTAAGGAAAATTATGGAAAATGGTTTATTAGAAATAGAAGAGAAGTTACAAGAAACTTTGCCTAAATATTTGCTAGAACAGTATAAGTTGCTCGGAATCAATGAAGCAATAAAACATATACATTTTCCAACAGATTTTGATGATTTTAATAAAGCAAGGAAAAGATTAGTTTTTGAAGAATTGTTGTCAACACAGTTAGCTTTATTAGAGCTGAAAAATAGTTATCTAAATGATGACATTGGAATTGAATTTGACAAAAATGTAAAAATATCAGATGTAATAAACAAGTTACCATTTAAATTAACAAAGGCTCAACTTAAAGTATTAGAAGAAATTGACCAAAATATGGAAGCAAAAACTTCTATGAATAGATTATTACAAGGAGATGTAGGTTCTGGAAAAACTGTGGTTGCAATGTGTTCTGCTTATAAAGCTGTAAAATGTGGGTATCAAGTTGCAATTATGGCTCCAACAGCAATACTTGCAAGCCAACATTTAGAGAATTTTAAGAAAATATTAGAAGAATTAAATATAAATTGTGAATTATTAATATCAGGTATTTCTAAAAAGAAAAAGGAAAATTTGCTGGAAAGACTTGCAAATGGAGAAATTGATATTTTAATTGGAACACATGCTATTATAGAAGAAAATGTAAAATTTAAAAAGTTAGGCTTGGTAGTAACAGATGAGCAACATAGGTTTGGTGTAAAGCAAAGAACAAAAATAGCCCAAAAAGGAGAAAATCCAGATGTACTTGTAATGACAGCTACACCAATACCTAGAACATTGGCTTTAATTTTATATGGTGACCTAGATATTTCCATTATTGATGAATTACCACCAAATAGAAAAAAGGTAGAAACTTTTGCTGTTCAAAAAAGTATGACAAATAGAATAAATGCTTTTATTGAAAAACAAATACAAGATGGACGTCAAGCTTATGTTGTTTGTCCATTAGTTGAGGAAAATGAGGAATTAGATTTAAAATCGGTAGAAGTTTTATATGAAGCTTATAAAAAAGAAGTTTTTCCACAATATAGAGTAAGTTATATTCATGGTAAGATGAGACCTAAGGAAAAGGAAGAAATTATGGAACAGTTTAAAGCAGGTAAAATAGATATTTTAATTTCTACAACTGTTATTGAAGTGGGGGTAGATGTGCCGAATGCAAATATCATGGTAATTGAAAATGCAGAAAGATTTGGATTAGCAGGTTTACATCAATTGAGAGGTAGAGTAGGTAGAGGAGATTATCAATCTTATTGTGTATTAAAATATGAGGGCAAAGGTGAAACAGTAAGGGAGAGAATGAAAGTAATGTGTAGTACAAATGATGGTTTTGTTATATCAGAAAAGGATTTAGAATTAAGGGGTTCTGGAGATTTTTTTGGAACGATGCAACATGGATTACCAGAATTTAAAATTGCAAATTTGTTTGAAGATATGCCAATATTAAAATCAGTGCAAGTTGTTGCTCAAAAGATACTAGATGATGACCCAAAATTGGAGAAAGAAGAAAATGCTTTATTAAAACAATTAATAAAAGATAAATTTATGGATAGAATTGAAATATAGTTATGTAGTGTATTTTAATTTATAGAAAATAATTTTATGTTGTGATTAGTATTTGTGCCTTTAGGGAGGGAATAGTTGAAATGAATGATGAGATAACAAGACCAACGGTAATGGAAATAAATGTTGATAATTTTAAATATAATCTTGAACAGATAAAAAACAAATTAAAATCTGAAACTATTATTATGCCAATTATGAAGGCAAATGCTTATGGAACTTATATAAATACAAGGTTAGATATAATTAATGATTTTGAAATAATAGGATTAGCAACTGTGGATGAAGGTGTACAAATAAGAAAATTGGGCTATCAAAAAGACATATTTATTTTGAATCAACCAGCAATTAGTGAATTAGATAAAATTACTGAAAATAATTTAATTATAGGCTTATCATCTAAGGAATTCCTAGATGAAGCTCAAAGGAAAAATACAAAATTAAGGGTTCATTTGGAAATAGAAACAGGAATGGGAAGAACAGGAATAGCAATTAAACAGGTACAAAGTTTTATAGAACATGTGCAAAAAACTAAAAATGTTCAGATAGAGGGAGTTTATAGCCATTTGTCTTCACCAGATATAGATGACAAATATACAAATGAGCAATTAAATATATTTGAACATGCAATAAAAATAGTAGAAAAACAAGTAAAAGGTATTAAATATATTCATATACTTGCATCTAATGGTATTATTAATTATCCAAAGGCACAATATAATTTAGTAAGACCTGGAATTATTATGTATGGCTATCAATCAGCTAAAGATACATTAGAAAATATCAATTTAAAACCAATTGCAACTTTAAAATCAAAAATTACATTTTTGAAAGATGTAGAAAAGGGAACAAGTATTAGTTATGCAAGGGATTTTATTACAAATCGAAAAAGTAAAATAGCAACTGTCCCAATTGGCTATGCAGACGGATTTAAAAGGAATTTATCTAATAATGGAAATGTACTAATTAATGGACAAAAAGTGCCTATTATTGGAAAAGTTTGTATGGATAGTTTTATGGCTGATGTTACAGATTTAAAAGATGTAAAAGTGGGAGATGATGTGTTTATTTGGGATAACGAAAAAATAACTTTAGAGGAAATAGCACATTTGAATAATACGATAAATTATGAAATATTAAGTACAATATCAAATAGAGTTCCAAGGAAATTCCTATAAAACAAAAATCGGAAAGCCTTATTTAGCATAACTTTTGCTTCATTTTTTGGCTTTCCGTTAATTTGTTCATGGTTATATTTCTTTGATTTTATTTCTTGTCTTTGTCTTTTAATACTTCTTTAATGGCACCTAATGAACTTAGTGCACTTGTTGCTTCAAAAGGTATAAATACTTTATTAGCATCACCTTTTGCAACTTCTTCTAAAGCTTCTAAAGATTTTAATTGAACAAGAGTATCATTTGGGTCAGCTTTTTTCATAGCATCATAAACCATTTGAATTTCTTTAGCTTTGGCATCAGCTACTTCACGAATGGCTTGTGCTTCACCAGCTGCTCTTCTAATTCTTGCTTCTTTATCAGCTTCAGCTTCTAATATGGCTGCTTGTTTTTTTCCTTCAGCAATAGTAATTGCAGATTGTCTTTGAGCTTCGGATTCTAATATTAAAGCTCTTTTATTTCTTTCTGCATTCATTTCTTTTTCCATTGCATCACGAATGTCGGCAGGTGGAGTAATATCCTTAATTTCTACACGGTCAATTTTACAACCCCATCTGTCAGTAGCTTCATCTAAAACTACTCTTAATTTATTGTTAATACCATCTCTTGAACTAAATGTTTCATCTAAGTCCATTTTACCTATAATATCACGAATAGTTGTAATTGCAAGGTATTCAATACCTTTTTTTAGACTTTGTATTTCATAAACTGCTTTTGCAGGGTCTGTTATTTGATAGAAAACAACTGTATCGATTGTAATAGTAACATTATCTTTTGTGATAACTCCTTGAGGTGGAACATCCATAGTTTGCTGTTTTAAACTAACAACACTTCTGACATGGTCAAAAAATGGAATTATGATGGTAAGACCAGCGTCTGCTACTTTATAGAACTTACCTAATCTTTCTATAATATACACCTCAGATTGTTTAACGATTTTAATAGACATAGCTGCTATTATTAAAATAATAACAAGTAAAACTAATAAAAATCCCATAATTATATCCTCCTATAAAATTATTTTTGGATAGGTGCTACAATTGCTTTAACACCTTGTATTTCTTTAATTTCTACTTCGGTACCTTTAAGGATAGCCATATTATCAACTCCTATTGCTGACCAAACTTCTCCATCGACTTTGATTTGACCAGTAGAATTGATAGAATCAATTTCTTTAATTACCATTCCTGTTTTTCCGATAGTTGAATATACATTAGTTTGAATGGTATTTTTATTGTTAGCAAATTTTTGAACAAATGGTTTTGTAGCTAAAATTAAAATAGCTGAAGATATAACAAATACAGAAGTTTGTATAATTATGTTATTGGTAAAGAAACTAACTACCATAGCAAGTAAAGCTCCTATGGATAACCAAAAAATTAAGAAACCAACTGTCATTATTTCAACAATTAAAAAAACTCCTGCAAGTATTAACCAAATTTGCCACATATAAATTCCTCCTTTTATACCAACTATTAGTATTATATCATATATTTGGAAAAAAAGAAATAGATTTATGTTTATTTTATAAATTTTTAGGCTCTTTTCTAAATCGAGTGGGTAAGTTATAATAATAATATTTACAATATGCAA
>CATLUC010000042.1 GCA_950059165.1 uncultured Clostridium sp. | reverse complement strand
AATACTCAACTTTTTTTTTTTTTTTTAACAGAATATAAAAATTGTTAGGTAATAACTTGCAATTCTATTACTCAACATTTTTTTAAGATAAATAAGATTTTAGAAAAACACACAAATATCATGTGCTAAATTATACTTTTTTTTTAAAATTATTTTATTAAACATAAAGATAAATTTTTATTAGACAAATATTTATAAGTTTTATGTAGTAGTAAAATTTTTGCATTTGTTACACTTTTAGTTTTACTTTTAAACTCTGGTGATACGAATTGTTTTACTGTATTGGATAATTTTGTAAATTACTATTGACAAGTTCAGTTTTTTAGATTATATTGTTATTATGTTTGGAAAATTAAGGAATTTTGATGAATTTTGTCAAATCTTATTTCCATATTTTTTATGCTATTATAAAAATTTAAGGAGATTTTTTATGTTGAACTTTGTAATTTGTGATGATAATATTAACTTATTAGAACGATTAGAAAAAATGTTAGAGGCAATATTTTCAAAGAATAACTATGATGCTTCTGTTGTTTTTAAGTCTGACAATGCAGATGATATTTTAAATTATATTGATAACAACATGGCAGATGTTTTAATGTTAGACATTAATCTAAAGTCTAATAGAAGTGGTCTTGAACTAGCTGAAGAAATCAGAAAAAGAAAGAAAAATCCGTATATTATTTTCACTACTGGTCATTTAGAATATGCAATGGTTGCTTATAAATATAAAACTTTTGATTACCTTCCTAAACCTATTGTTTATGACAGATTAGAAGATACTATAGCTAGACTTTTTGAGGATGCTAATGAATTAACTAAAACATATCTTAAAATTGATACTAAAAACACAATGGTTGATGAAGCTGAAATTCAATATATAAAAAGAGATGGTATGAAATTAGTTTTTCATACATCTACTCGTGATTATGATACTTATAGCTCTTTTAATAAATTTCAGGAAAAGTTACCATCAAGTTATGTAAGATGTCATAAATCATATATTGCTAATGTAAATCAGATAAAATATGTTGAACCTGTTTCTGGTACTATTACTTTTTCAGATGGAAATACTTGCTCTATTGGACCAAGTTATAAAAAAGATTTTATGGAGGTTTTTAAAAATTATGGAAATTTTAAATAATATTTGGACAATTTTAAATACACCTAATGAATTTTATAGAAACATTCTTGTTTCTCCTATAACATTTATAGAAATTTATATTGGTATGACTTTATTTCTAACTTTACTAAATATTTCTTCTACTAAAAAAAGCAAAACTTATTATTTGATTATTGCTTCTTTTGTCACAATTATTACTAGCTTTTTTATACCTATTCCATTTAATGCATTTATTAATTATTTACTTTATTTTATATTAATTATTTTAATATTTAAAGTTACACCTTTTAAAGCATTAATATGTCTAGTATCTTCTGTTTCAATATTTGGAGTAATTTCAACATTAATATTAAATCCTTATCTTACAATTTTTAAAATTAATGCTGAACAACTTTCTTCTATTCCAATTTACAGTATTGGGCATTTATTATTTATGTATTCAATTAGTTACATATTAATTTTAATTCTAAAAATCAAAAATATTAAAATTGATATTTTAGAAGATATTGATAAAAAAAATAGAAATATTATCCTTACAAATTTTATTTTTGGTATTATCACATTAATAATACAAGGTTTTATTACTTTCTACTATGTAGATAACTTGCCTATAATTGTCACTTTTTTAAGCTTTATTTCATTATTAGCATATTTTTCTGTTAGTATTTATAGCTTGACTAGATCTATAAAACTAAATTTAACAACACAAAAGTTAGAAAGTGCTGAAGAATATAATAAAAGTTTATGTATTTTACATGATAATGTTAGAGGTTTTAAACATGATTTTGATAATATTGTTACAACAATTGGTGGATATATAAGAACAAATGATATAAAAGGGTTAGAAAACTATTATGTTCAACTAGAAGATGATTGTCAAAGAGTAAATAATTTGTATTTATTAAATCCAGAAATTATTAATAATCCACGGTATATACAATTTGCTTGCTAGTAAATACCATGAAGCAGAAGATGAAGATATAAAAATAAATATGACTTTTTTATTAGATTTAAATGAATTAAAAATGAAAACTTATGAATTTGCTAGAATTTTAGGTATTCTTTTAGATAATGCTATAGAAGCTGGTAAAGAAAGAAAAAAAAAAATAATTAATATAACTTTTAGAAATGATACAAGAAATAATAGACAATTAATTATTATAGAAAATACTTATTCTAACAAAGATGTTAATATAGAAGAAATATTTACAAAAGGTGTTACTGGAAAAAATGGACATACAGGATTAGGATTGTTTGAAATTAGAAAAATTATTAAGAAAAATAAAAATAGCAATTTATATACTTCAAAAACAGATAAGTTTTTTACACAACAATTAGAACTTTATTAATTTTAGAACAACCATGTATACTAAAAAACAGCTTTAAGAAAAAGCTGTTTTTTAGTTGGATTGTTTAAGTAACTTTTAAGTTACACGGTTTGGCAAAAATAAACTTCCGTCCTATTTTTGCCAAGTATTGATAAATTAATCTTTTTTTATTAAACTTGCTGGCATTTTTGGTTGATGAAATACCCACCAAGCCAAACAAGCTGTATTTGTTGCTTTAGCATATTTTTCTGCTGTTTTTGCTAATAATTTTAACATACTAAAATCCCCTTTCTTATGTAATTTTATAATACAAAATTTTTATAGTTTTGTATTATATCTTTTGTACTGAAGCATCTCCATATACTTCATATCCATATTTATTATTTGTTAATCTATATGCTATTTTAGTTATCATCAAGGTTTGTAATAAATATCCAAATATTATAATATTTGAAACTGTATTATAATTAATAATTCCAGCCACTAATAATCCAATTGTAAAAGTAATATAAGAAATTATCTTTTGTCTATTTCTATCTTTTTTAGTTAGAATTGGTACATTTTCTGTATCTGCTGGTGCATATAATTTAATCATAAACATTCCAAAAATCCATAAAGCTACTATTACCATGATTTTAAGCATTGTGTTTATTATAATTAATTTAGATAAAATAGGTATTCCACAATAAAATATTGTAGTTCCTATTATGCAACCTAGATGCGTTTTTAAGTGAAATCCTCCAGAAGCACTTTTATAAGGAATTAATAAAAGAAATGTTAGTAAAGTTTCTTTCCAAACACCTAAAAAATAAGCAAGTATTAATACTAAAAATGTTTTTGGAATTTCTCCTATAATATTTTGTAATCCATAATTAATTACTTCTGCCCTTTCATCATCAATATTTGGCATTTCTTTTCTAATTCTATTGGTCAGAAACATACAGATTTTATCTATCATTTCCTCACCTCTTTTTACATCAATTTAGATATTATCATCTTTATTTATTTTTGGTTTATTTTATTTATGAAACACCGTTTTTCATTTACGAAAATTTTAGTTTTTTTACAAAATCCACATTTTTCAACTTTTTTATATCTTTTGGCATTTTTTCGTATAAGATTTTTGCACTTTCGTAAAATTTTATTGTGTTTACTGGCTCTCAAGGCCATATATAAAAGTTTTGATTGTTAATTTTTGACTTTTATGTAATCTTGATGTATAATTTAATAAGCAACTGTTGATGGAACTGTTTTTACAGTTCTAGTACCTGCCTTTTTATTTTTAGGTAGAGACCCATAAGGAGGTGAAGACTTATGGGAAAGATAGAATATGTCCATGAAGGACATCAGACAGCCAAAGCTGCCGTTTTTGATAACGACGGCAAAAAGGTTTGCGTAGCTGTACGCTCTTTTAACGGAGCATATTGGACGTTAGAACCGAATGATATTGCATTTGGCGATGCTATTCTTCGGTCTTTAGACACTTTATGCCGTTATTATTGATAATGTGACCCCTATGTTTCATGTTATGAAGCATTGGGGTTTTAATTTTTTAATTAATTTTTTACAAAAAAGCTTCTGCTTAAATAACATCAACAAGTTAAATCAAAAAAGCCTTGATTTTATCGCTTATTATGTGTTATAATTGAAAAGTAGAAGTTTATATTTTCGGTAAAGGAATGATATTAAATATGGAAAATAAAGAAGATAATAATCAAACAATAGAAAATGAAAATACAAATTTAGAACCTGCAGCTAAATTGTCAAAAGTTGGGAAAACTGTTTTCGGGGAAGAAGATGCTCCAAAAACACATGAACAAGAAGTTGCAGATTGTTCTGATGGAACACCAGAAGAAATAGCAGAATTATCAAACACATTAAAAAAAGTAGAAAAGATGGCAGAACTATCAAGAGCAGAAAATTATCCTAAACCTAATAAAGAAACTGGAGCATTTTTAGATGCTCAAAAAACAAAAACAAAAATCAAAACTCCAGAAAAACAACAAGTAAAGGAACAACCATCAAAACGTCAAAATGAAAATGATATTGAAAAAACACTATAAGAAATACTTATAGTAATCTTTTATTACTTTAAGTACTCTTTTATTTGTAACGCCAATTTATGAAAAAAATTTAATTTTCTTGTATTTTTATCTTGACAAATGTACAAACTACATTTATAATAGATATCGTTATATATGGCGAAGTAGCTCAGTTGGCTAGAGCATTCGGTTCATACCCGAAGGGTCATGTGTTCGAATCACATCTTCGCTACCATACAATTACACTTTTAAACAAAATTTGTTAAAAAGTGTTTTTTTTTTTTTTTTTTTTATGATAGAATAAACTGCAATAAATAAAGAAAAGGAACGCAAAGAAAATGATAAAATTAGCAACAGTATTTAGTGGAATAGGTGCAATAGAACACGCATTAGATAGAATGGGATTAGACCATAAAATTGTTTTTGCCTGTGATAATGGAGATATAAATATTCTATCTAAAGAAATAGATGAAGATTTAATTATAATAAAAAATGAAATAAATTCATTAAATGAAATAATTAAAAACATAAATAATTGTGATGAAGTAGAAAAAAAAGAATTAAACGAAAAATTAAAAGACTGTGAAAACCGATTAGAAAATTTGCAAAAAATACTTTCTAATTGCGATTTTGATATTACAAATACAATCAAAGATTTACAAAATTTTATTAAAGAAAATGTTATTGATAATAAGGATTTATCAATAACTAAAATAAAAAAGCTTGATAAATTACTAAAAAGTGTAATAACTTCAGCCAATGAAAATCAAAAATATAAAATAATTCAAACTGCTTTATTACTTTTGAAAGATTTTAATTCTAAAGAATTTTCTTTTATAAAAAATTTAGAAAAACTATCTACTAAATATGGTTTTAAGAAAATCGAAAAAAATATGAAAGAAAATTGTGAATTTTTATCAATGTTACATGAAAGAATTAATACTTATAAGATAAAAAATGAATTAGATAAAATTGATGATTACGGAAAGAAAAAATTCTATGTAGATAATTTATATAAAAGTAAAGATTCCCAAAATCAAGTAATGAAAAGTTATTTGGCAAATTATAAAATAGGAAAAGACAAATTTCATTGGAATGTTTCCTTTTTAGATGGTAGACAATACAAAAATGAGGTTGATTTATTTGTTGGTGGAAGTCCTTGTCAATCATTTAGTTTAGTTGGAAAACAAAGAGGTTTAGAAGATACAAGAGGTACTTTATTTTATGAATATGCAAGATTAGTTTCAGAATTAAAACCAAAAGTATTTATTTATGAAAATGTAAAAGCAGTATTAAGTAATGATAATGGAAGAACTTGGGAAACTATGCAAAAAGTATTTACAGATTTAGATTATACTTGGGATTATAAAGTTTTAAATGCTAAAGACTACGGAATTCCTCAAAATAGAGAAAGATTATATGTTATTGGCTTTAGAAATGACTTAAAATTAAATAAAAAGTTCACTTTTCCTGCACCAATAAAATTAGATAAAACAATGAAAAGTTTTTTACTAGATAATGTATATGGTAGATACTATTTACCAAAAAAAGGTGTAAAATTTGTTACAGATTCAGAAAATTTAAACAAACGATATACACAAATTGATGGTGATATTGCTTTATGTGAAAAGAAAAATCAACAATTTAATTGGCATGGAGATTTTGTTTTCGAAGAAGAAAATACAGATAAAGAAAAAACCATGCAAGAATTAGATAAATATTTTCTTTCAGATAAAGTCGAAAAATATGTAATGGCAACTGGTACAAAAGGATTTTATTCTAAACCACAAGTTGATTTAGATGTTGCAAGACCTTTATTAACAACAATGCACAAAATGCATAGAGCTGGAGTAGATAATTATGTTACAACAGAAGGAAGATTAAGAAAGCTTACTCCTAGAGAGTGCTTACGCTTAATGGGATTTAGTGATGATTTTCAAATTGTTGTTTCAGACACTGCAATGTACCAACAAGCTGGAAATTCTATAGTTGTAAATGTACTAATGTCAATAATGGAAGAAATATTAAAATGCTATAACTTGGAGGAGGAAGACTGATGAATAATTCAACACTTATAATAAATAATAAAAAATTTATAGTTGAAGATACACTAGAATATATTACATTAGCAGATTCGTTTGTTAAAGATAATAAAATTGGCACAGGACATGGAGAAGCTAAATTATATGTTGGCAATATTGGAGACAGATTAGCAAATTTTTTCAATAATTTTCAAGATATAAATTGTTTCTTTTTAAAAAAAGATTTGAAAAAATTTTTATTAGATTCAAAAGATGAATATTTAAACCCTCAACAACCATATATAAAAAAAGACACAATGGGTAATAGATATAATATAATGGAAAGTGAAATAGATAAATTAAGTGATGGGTTTCTTAATTTTAGATTATATAGAGTAGATGTTGCCCCACCTAGAGTTTATATGAATGCAGATTCAGAGTATTATGACTTAATGAGAAACATTGGTCTTCCAAATATTTCTTATTTATCTATATTAAAATTAAAAGATAACAACAATAATAATTTGTTTTATTTTAGAATGTTTGTAGACTATAGACCAGACATAGTAGGTTACAAAATGCCAAAAGAAGTAGAACAAGAAAATGAAATAAATAGTAAGCCTAATATTTCCCAAAAATTGAAAGAAACAATGATTAAAGCTAGAATAGGTCAAGGAGAATATAGGAATAAATTGCTATTAGAATGTCCATTTTGTCCCTTTACATTAGTTAATGATGAAAGAATGCTTATTGCTTCACATATAAAACCTTGGTCAAAATCAGATGATAAAGAAAAAATAGACCCTAAAAATGGTTTTATGCTAACACCTACTTATGATAGATTGTTTGACCAAGGATTTATCACTTTTGATAATGATAAAAAATTGTATGTATCTCCTTGGATTTCTCCAATGAATCAAAAGAGATTAAACATATATACAAATAAAATTATAGAATATTTACCTTTAGATGAAAAAAGAATTGCATATTTACAATATCACAGGGAAAATATTTATAAAGCATAATATTTTTCATACAATATAGCCTATACCAAATGGTACAGGCTTTTTTATTCAATCACTTCCAAAGCATCACTACTTCCATTTAAACCTTCTAAATTATAATAAGTATTTGGAATTCCACCAACTATCACATTTTCCATAAGCAAAACCTGATTAGTAATTTCGCGAGAAATATTATCAAAAGGTGTCAATATACTCACATTACATTTTACCTGTAAATAAACTCTATGAAGAGTTTGATTAATCCCTTGGGCTGAAAATTCACTACGCAAATCAGTTTCTACATTTCCTATTGTTGATATTCTTATTTTAACACCGAGGTCCTCTTCCTGCTAGTAATTTAAAACCTGTAAAGCTTCCGAATAGCAATTTCTATGTTTTCTCTCCCCTTATTATTAATTTCCTCTTGAATTTTATTGGCAACATCAGAAATTATTTCATTTATTGGTACAACATTTGATTTTATCATCGTGATGTTGCCATTATTATCTTTTTCTAGTGAAAATATTTCATCATAGCTATGCTCTTTCATTACATTTGTAGCTTGTTCATTAGAAACAATTGTTGCTATCGACTTTGTTCTATTTTCGCACAATGTATCAAATATTGGCAATACTGCATCTAAAATAAGCTTAACAGTTGAAAAAGCTATTACTAAAATAATAAATATTGTTGCTATTTTTCTTGACTTTTCATTTTGAATTCTTTTTCTTGATGGTATAATAATTTTTGGTATTCTTATTCTAGGTCTAGAATAAATTTTATGCATCTTTACCATCAATCCTTTCTCAAATAGGTTATAAAAAAGTGTAATTATGCTTCAACCTTTACTCCTATTTTTGTGTAACGTGGAATAAAAATCTTTTGTCCTGGAACTATTTTATTTGGGTCTTCTATTCCATTTGTTCTTACAATATCATCAATAGTACTTCCATACTTTTTAGCTATTTGCCATAAAGTATCTCCTTTTTTTACAATGTAAAGAATTAATCCATAATCTTGTGCTTCTCTTTCCCCATTTGTTTGGATTTCATTCATAATATTCATATTTGTATTTTTATACATATCACTATTCATTAATAAATCAACATTTCCTGTAACCATTCCACCATCTTGAACTAAAAAGTCTTGGTTTGCAACTTCTATGTCTAATCTACTATTTGTATTTTCTGCATCTTCTACCCCATCTACTTGGTATTCAAATGGCAATTTGCTATTTCTAACTTCCATTTGCAATTCTTGGTTTGACAAAATGAAGTTAATTTCTAAGCTTCCTGTATAAATAACTTTGTCACTAAGGTTTTCTTGCCTTTCAATTACTGGGCATACATCTACATCAATTATGTTTTTGTTTTCTAGTCCTTCTACTTCTATCTTTTCTCTAATTTGTTTGATTTCTTTACGTGTTTGTTTATTTGTTATTGTTGTAATTTTCTTTTTATTAAATTCTAAATTCTCAGATGGACTATATAGGTCTTGGATAAGGTTTATTTGTTTTTCTTCATACACCATAGCCATTACACCAATTTCAAGTTCTATATAAATAGAATGTTCTTCTTGGGCGTTTGGTTTTATTACCATATTTTTTATTTCATAGTCTAGGTCACAAATGTTTTCTTCTGTTACATTTGGTATGTCTATAAATCCTACAACTGGTATTTTTGTGTCTAAGCTATTTACCCTGTTGTCTTCTGTTAAATACATTATTTTTACTCTTGCTTCTGCTTTGGCTAAAATTTTATTGTAACTTAGTTTTACATCTTTGTCTGTAATTGCTATATCTGTTTTTAAAATCTCTGCTAGATTGTCAATATTATCAATAGAAATGTTGTCTTTTGTATAAATTTTGTTTTCTCCCATTCCGACTAAAGAATTGATTCTAAGGTCTTCTTTTAGCATTTGAATTCCATCTGCATTTTGTATGTCATTTATAATTTCTACCTCTTCTTTTGCATATATTTTGATGTCAACTTCTAATGTTGCTTTTATTCCTACTTTTCTTCCATTGATTACTTTGCATTCAATAGATTTTAGTTTTGTTTGTATTACAGATTCCATACCATTTTGTGCATTTGAAACTTGTATTACTTCTGAAAAGTCTAAACTTGTATTAATTCCTCTTACTTTGTCTTGTGTGTCATCTGCTAAGTACATAATATATGTATTGATGTTTCCGTCAATTCTTACTTTTTCATCTAATACTTCTTTTTTGTATACACATACTACCCCACTTGTACAAATTGTGTTTAATATGTCTGGCTTGGAATCTGGTACTATCATCTCCCCCTCTACCATGATGATGTCTTTTTTTGATGCTACTAATTTATTTACACATAAATTTTCGTTCATTGTTTCTAATACCATCTAGTTTACCTCCTTATTTATTCTTTTTACATATATATTAGGAGATGATTAGTTTTATGCCAAAAAAATTAAAACCCCACCCAAGGCAAATTGCCTTAGGTGGGTTGGATAAAGATAAAACTATTTATTTAGTTACAGTCTCAGCTATTGCGTCGGCTTCCCCTGTTTCTTTTATTTCAGCCTCAACAGTCTCTTTCTCTGCATACACGTTTCCTTCCAAGTCGTCCCAGTCCTCATCTTCAAGTTGCAGAAGCTTTTTTGATACCAAAAATGTAACTAAAGTTGTATATACCGATGGTGCGATTTTTTTAATAATCTTTCTTGCCTCTTCCACAAATTTTGCTACATTTTCGCTTGCATTGGAGTTCTCCTCTTTCGGCTCATCATCGGTCTTCCCTATAACTTTCTTTCCATACAGAAAAATGGTTATGCCGATTAAAGCTACTAAAATAGCACAAATTTTTACCTTACGCTGTTCTTCTTCGTCAGACAGGTTAAGATTGAATTTGTCCTCAATGAACATTCTTGCAAGCTCCACATATGTGCCAATGCTGAACTTGGCATCTTCTACCAAATCAAATATCTTGGTTGCAAATTTTCCATTAAAGCTTGGCTTATGCAAAACAGAATAAACTACAATCACACTGAAAGCTATTGGTAACATATCTTCCAGCTTTGGCTGTAGCCAAGAAAATTTCTTCCTAACAGCCTCTATTCTGTCCATTCCATCTTCTACGTCTTCAACAGAAACATCGTCTTCCTCTTTGTTTGCAAATAGGCTTGACACTGCCTTCATCGCTCCATATGCACCAGCTGAAATTCCGCCGAGTGTCATCAGCTCCTTAAGGGCTTTTTTATTTTCTAAGAATCCGATTTTAAAGCCCAGTTTCTTTTCGCATACGTCTGAGACATTATTTACCGAAAGGTCAAACTCTTTCGAGTTTAAAATCCGGTATGCTGCATATACTGATACTGTAGGAACCAGCCATCTCAAGGTAGACTTATACTTATTGGCAAACTCCTTAATTTTTTCGATGTTCTCCTTTGGAGATCTTTCATACAAGGTTTCCTTGATACTTGTTTTTTTTGTTTTTTCTGCCATAATTGTTCTCTCCTTTTCTGTTTTTGGATTTTCATTTTGACCTTCTTTGCAGATATTCTGCTCTTTTGAAGATTCAATTGGTTTGGGTTCCTCAATATTTCTCTGTTTTTGATTCATAATACTTTTGTACTCAGCTTCATCAAATACAAATCCAAGTTGCATTTTTATTTCTCTGCCATCTCCTATCTCACCCAACCTACAAAAGTAACATTTTTCTACAAAACTGCAACTATGGCAGTTACTACATGATACATATTGTTTTGTTGTTAATTCAACAGGAAATGTTATTATAGATAGTTCATCAACTTCTAAAATAGAAGATATTGGTACTTTTCCTTCTATTTCGGCGACTTTCTTGCAGGGTTTTACAATACTGTAGTACAGATAATCATCTGTACATTGTATTGAATATTCATTATCGTCCCACCTTGTAAGATTTTCGCAATATACCTCCTTCGAATATATTTTAGTTCTACTTAGGCTATTATGTTTCCATGTGTGTAGTTGTCCACAATATGGACATATGTAGTACTTTGGTGACAATTGTAAAAACTGTTTTTTCATTCAACCCTCCTTGTTGTTAGAAAACAATTTAATAGTTTCATCTTCTCCTTTCCTTAGCGTATATTTTGTGCATATACACTTTAAGCTATCAAAGCCAAATCGCCTTTGATATATATTGCACTAAATATCGACTTCTATTTTACCTGAATCCGTGAATTAAATATGTTGATACATTAAATACAAAACAAGAGCAGA
>CATLUC010000041.1 GCA_950059165.1 uncultured Clostridium sp. | reverse complement strand
GCGTTCAAGTTTGAAATCAATGAGGCGTGCTTTTGCACGTTGATTTGATTTCAAACGATGAACAACAACGCCAAATGATAATTATTTTTCAAATTATTTCATTTTTTCTTTAATTCTAACCAATATATTAAGTGCATCAATTGGTGTTAGCTCATTTAAGTTAATTTTATCAACCTCATGAGCAATTTCAGCCAATTTATAATTATATAAATCAAATTGACCATCAACTTGTTTTTTATCTTGCTTTTCCTGTTTTTTACCTGTTAAAATATTTTTTCTTTCTAGTGAACGCAAGATTTCATCTGCTTTTTGAGTAACGATTTTTGGAACACCTGCAAGACGAGCAACGTGAATACCATAACTTTCATCTGTTCCACCTCTTACAATTTTCCTTAAGAAAATAATATCTTCACCCTTTTCCTTTACTGCAATAGAATAATTTTTAATACCATCTAGCTTGTCCTCTAATTCAGTCAACTCATGATAATGTGTTGCAAATAGAGTTTTTGCACCACATTTTTCTTTATCTGCTATAAATTCTGCCACTGCCCAAGCTATTGATAAACCATCATATGTTGATGTCCCTCTTCCTATTTCATCTAAAATTACTAAACTATTGCTTGTTGCTTCTTTCAAAATAGTTGCCACTTCCATCATTTCTACCATGAAAGTACTTTGTCCCATACTTAAATCATCTGAAGCTCCAACTCTTGTAAATATCTTATCAACAACGCCAATTTGAGCTGTTGCAGCTGGTACAAAACTTCCAACTTGAGCCATTAAAGTTATTAAGGCAACTTGCCTCATATATGTTGATTTTCCTGCCATATTAGGTCCTGTTATAATTGACACACGATTATCTTGTTTGTCTAAATATGTATCATTTTCTACAAATGTTCCTGGTCCTAATATTTTTTCAATTACAGGATGTCTACCATTTTTTATGTTGATTGTTCCAGATGAATTTACTTCAGGCATACAATAATTCATATCTTCTGCAACTTCTGCAAATGATGTTAAAACATCTAAATTTGATATTACTTCACTTGTTTTTTGAAGTCTTTTTATATTACTAGAAATTTCATCTCTAATTTTTACAAAAGCATCATATTCTAAGCCTACAACTTTTTCTTCTGCCCCTAATATTTGATTTTCTAAATTTTTCAATTCCTCAGTTATATATCTTTCAGCATTTGCTAAAGTTTGTTTCCTTACAAATCTTTCTGGCACTTGGCTTAAATAAGATTTTGTTACTTCTATAAAATAGCCAAACACTTTGTTAAAACCTATTTTTAGATTTTTGATTCCTGTTTTTTCTCTTTCTTCTAATTCTAATTGAACAAGCCAATTTTTTCCTTCTGTTTGAGCAGTTTTTAATGTATCTATTTCCTCGTCATATCCAAGTTTTATAATTCCACCATCTTTTATTGTCATTGGTGGGTCATCTATAATTGCTCCATCAATCAATTGGTAAATATCTTGCAATTCATCTAAATTATTTGACAATTCTTGTAACAAACTAGATTTTGTGTTTGTAAGAACTCTTTTTACTTCAGGTAATTTTAATAATGAATTCTTTAAAGTTACCATATCTCTTGCATTTGCATTTCCATAAGCCATTTTTCCTGCTAAACGTTCAATATCATAAACCTTTTTTAAATTATCAACTATATCTCCTCTTAAAATAACATCATCTTTTAGTTCTTTTACTGCATCTAGTCTTTTGTTAATCTCTACAACATCTACTAATGGGTCATTTAGCCATCTTCTAAGACATCTTCCCCCCATAGATGTTGATGTCTTATCAAGTACCCATAATAGTGTTCCTTTTTTTGATTTATCTCTTAATTTTTCTGTTATTTCTAAGTTTCTTCTTGCATTTATGTCTAATGCCATATACCTAGATATTTGATAAATTACAATTTTGTTGATATGGTCTAATGTTGTTTTTTGCGTTTCTTCTATATATTGTACCAATGCATTTATAGAATTAATTGCTAATTGCTTTTCTTCTAAATTGTCAATTGGCTTTGAATTATTATCTAATATGCTAAATCTTGATACTAAATTTTCTGTTTCATTCTTAAAATGGTTGTCATCAAGTTTTGTTATATATAAGTCCTCAAACCTTTCTTTTATTTTATCAATTTCTTCTTGGCAGTCTGACATCATAGAATTAACAACAACTTCTGATGGTGTGTATCTTGCTATTTCATCTAATAGCATGGCAAAATTGTTATTGTCCTTAATTTGTGCCGAATAAAATTCTCCTGTTGATATGTCACATACACTAATTCCATAGTATATTCCTGTTTTACATGATGTAATTGTTTTTTCTTTCTTCTAACATATTGCTATCTACTACAGTCCCTGGTGTTACAACTTTTATAACTCCTCTTTTTACAATTCCTTTTGTGTTTTTTGGGTCTTCTAATTGCTCACATATTGCTACTTTATAGCCTTTATTTACAAGTTTTGCAATATACATATCTGCTGCATGATGTGGAACTCCTGCCATAGGTGCTCTTTCTTCCTGCCCACAGTCTTTTCCTGTTTGTGTTATTTCTAGCTCTCTTGCAACCAAAATAGCATCATCAAAAAACATCTCATAGAAGTCTCCTAGTCTGTAAAATAATATACAGTCTTTGTATTCTTCTTTGGTTTCAAGGTATCTTTGCATCATTGGTGAATATTCTGCCATGTTTAAATTTCTCCTTTTTCTCTATTTTGATTATTATTAATTTTATTTTTGACTTCTCTTTTAAATTTTTCTACTTCATTTTTATTATATTCTGGTAATACATATTTTTCTGCATTGTAACTATCCATGCTTTTATCACGAATAGCTTTTTCATATTCTTCTATGGTAAAAATATTAGAGTTTTTCTCAGTTTGAAAATTTCTTAATCTTTGATACATTTTTTCAGGCGATGTTTTTAATTGATGGTTTGCTTTATTTTCTAATACATATTGACTTGCTTCTTGTACATAAGAAGCATTTTTCAAAATCCAAAAATTACTTAATATAATCATTTGCTTGTCAAATCTTTCATGAGATGAATCAAATATAGCTGGTGCTTGTATAATAATCTGATTTGTTTTTTGTCTTGTTGCCCAAGGTAATTTATCTATATATTCAAGTCTTGCCCTCATTTTTCGTTTCACATCATTTGTCATGACTTTAGGTTCTAATAAAATCATACCTATAACATCTTCTCTTGTTATATACCCTATATCTTGTTCATCAAATCCTTTATTTCTTTCTAAAGTAAAGAGCAAAAATAACTGCAGAAGTTTGTCTACATATGTATCTTTTGACATTTTAGTATTTCTATTTTCAGAAAGCACCTTGTAAAGTTTTTCTCTTAAACTTTCAGTAATTCCAAGTTCTTCTAATAATCTTATATTTTTTTGATAAATTTCATTTTTTTCTGCCTCTATTTTTTTATTCACTCTGTTTTTAGATTTATTTTGTTTTTTTCTATTTCGTTCTTCTTCAAATTTTTCATATCTAATTTTATTATGTTTTTTTAATCTTTCTCTTAATGTTTTTCTATCAATATTTAATTTTTTGGCTTCTTCTGATATGGTAGTTGTTTCATTTTCTAGTTTTGTGAATATTTCTTCTAAATAGTTATTTTCCATCTATAACATTTCTCCTTTCAAATACCACATATGTTCTGAAACAATTTTTATATCTTGCATTGTTCCAATTAGTTCTTTTGGAGCATCTAATATAACTACTTTATTGCTATCAGTCCTGCCTGTTAATAAATTTTTATTATTTTTGCTTTCTCCCTCAATTAAAACTCTTTGCACAGTTCCTATATATTTTTTATTTATTTCTTCCATTTGACTTTCTACTAAAGCTTTTAATCTATCAAATCTTTTATGTTTTACATCTTCTGGGATTTGGTTTTCCATTTTATCTCCTGGTGTTCCTACTCTTCTAGAATATATAAACATATAAACTTGCTCAAATTTGACTTTTCTTACTACGTCTAAAGTATCTTCAAACTCTTCGTCTGTTTCACCAGGAAAGCCTACAATAATGTCTGTTGATAAACTTAAATTTGGTATTTTTTCTTTCATTTTTTCTACTAACTCTAAATACTGTTCTTTTGTGTATTTTCGGTTCATTTCTTTTAATACTTTTGTATTTCCAGATTGAAGTGGCAAATGTACTAATTTACATACTTTGTCACATGTTGCAATTGCCTCTATTACATCATCTGTAAAGTCTTTTGGATGTGGAGATACAAAACGAATTCTTTGAATTCCATCTATTTTATTAACTTCTTTTAGTAGTGTTGCAAAAGAATTGATACCTTTAAATTTTTCAAATTCAATCCCTTTTTCTCGTTCTACTCTTAAATATGAATTTACATTTTGTCCGAAGTAATGTTATTTCTTTGTACCCTTGTTTTGCTAATTGCTCTACTTCATCTATTATGTCTTTTGGTTTTCTGCTTCTTTCTCTTCCTCTTACATATGGTACTATACAGTAACTACAAAAATTGTTACAGCCATTCATAATGGTAACAGATGCTTTTATATTGCTTTCCCTTTTTATTGGTAATCCTTCATGAATTTCTCCATCAATATCTATAATGTCTTCTATTTTTTTCTTTTCTTTTAAAGACTTGTATAAATCTTCTGAAAATTTATGCAATGTGTGTGTTCCAAATAAAATATCAACAAATGGATAGCTTTCTTTTATTTTGTCTGTAATGTGCTTTTCTTGCATCATACATCCACCAATTGCTATTATTATGCCTTTTTCTTCTTTTAGCTTTTTTAGTTCTCCTAGTTTTCCAAAAAGCCTATCTTCTGCATTTTCTCTTACACAACAGGTATTAAATACGGCAATGTCTGCTTCTTTTTTATTTTGAGTTTTTTGGTATCCCATTTCTTCTAACATACCACATAATTTTTCTGAGTCGTTTTCGTTTAATTGGCAGCCAAATGTTAGTATTGTGTATTTTAAGCTTTTATTTTTATTTAATTCTTTGATGTTTTTTATGTATTGATTTTGTATTTCTATTTTTTCCATTATGCTTTTTGCTTCTCCCTTTTTAATCTTGTCTTATTTTATTACAAAACATGGCATTTTTCAAGTGTTTTTGCACAAAAAAATGAGCTAATTTTGTTTTTAGCTCATTTTTCCAATTTATTATGCTAGACCATATTTTTTCTTGAATTTGTCTGCTCTTCCACCAACTGTTTCTTGTCTTAAATTACCTGTCCAATATGGATGACATTTAGAACATACGTCTACTTTTAAATCTTTTTTTGTAGAACCTACCTCTATAACGTTACCACAAGCACAAGTTATTGTTGTTTGATTATAATTTGGATGTATTCCTTCTTTCATTTAAGTTCACCTCTTTCTTAAGTTTAAAATAATATGACTATTTTCTATCATAACATATTTTTTTCATTTTTTCAAGTATTATTTTTGATTTTGTTCGTTTTGTTCTTCTTGCATATATTGTGCTGAATATAGCATTTCTTTATTTAATGATGTTTTATTGATTAGTTTTCCCATAACATTGAAGATGCAAGCTATAATTAAAATTATCATTCCTATTTTTTTCCAATTTCTTTTTAACATTTCAAAACAAAATCTGTTTAAAATACTTACATTCTAATTATACTTTTATTTTTCAAAATTGTCAATATTTTCGCTGTTTTTGGTTATACTAAATTTGGTGATTAAAAATGAATAAAAAAACTTGGATTATTTTAGCAATTATTATTATCATACTTATAGGAGTAGGAATATTCTTTTACATTAGAAATCAAAATACAGAAGCAAACAAACGGAGCCTCTGAATATGAAGCAAACAAAACATCTACAACTAACACAACTGATAACACACAAAATACAGATAATAACACAAATAATAATGCTACTAACAATGAAACAGCACAGGAAAACAAAGAAACAACTCCTGCCCCTGCTCCCCAAACAAAAGAAGAGCAAATTGCAACTTTTTCTACCAAAATATATTCTAATGACTCTGCCCGTCAAAATAATATTTCTATAACCTGTAACACCTTAAATGATACCATTGTAAAAAATGGAGAAACTTTCTCATTTTGTGGCACAGTAGGTCAGTCTTCTACAAGCAAAGGCTACCAAAAAGCTGATATTTTTGATAAAAACGGAAACAAAAAGAAAGGTCTAGGTGGAGGAAATTGTCAAATTAGCTCTACTTTATATAATACCTTATTAAGTGTTCCTACTTTAGTTATAACAGAACGACATGCACATAGTAACTATGTACCTTACATTGAGAAAGGAAAAGATGCTGCTGTTGCATATGGTAGTTATGATTTAAAATTTAGAAATGATTCTGGAAATGATGTTAAAATCTTAGCTTCAACAGATGGTTCAAATGTTACTACAACTTTAATGGCTATCAAGCCAATATAATTACAAGGCATGATTAAAATTTTATCATGCCTCTTTTTTTTGAACACCATACTAATATTAAATCTTTCCAAATTTTTTTAACTTCGAAGTAAGTCAATCCAAGAATATATTACTTTTTTTGACATAGTAAACAAATTAAGCTTTCCAACATCATTTTTTGCTACAATATCAACACTTGAAAGTAATTTGCCATCTAATGAAAATGTTATTTTTCCTAACTTTTGGCCAGATGTAATAGGTGCTATAACATTATCTTCTAATTCTAAATTTTGTTCTACATTTTTATCTTTGCCTTTTTCTATCAATGTGCCACTATTTTCAGCCAAAACAGCTTCAACTGTGTTACAAGATCCTTTATTAACATTAATTGTTTTTACTGTTTCATCTTTTTTTCCAAATTGATTAAAAGAAAAAGTATTGTATCCATAATCTAATAATTTTTGAGCTTCTGCAAAACGAACTTTAGTAGATGGTGCTTTCATAATAACTGCAATTAATGATAAATTGTCACGTGTTGCACTTGCAGATAAATTATATAATGCTAGACCTGTTGAGCCAGTTTTTAAGCCAGTTGCACCTTTGTAAGTTCTAATTAGTTTATTTGTGTTTGTCAATTCAGATTTTCCACCACGTAAGCTATCTGTCCAAATGGTAGTATAATTTGTTATTTGAGGATGATTATTTAAAAGTTCTTTTGACATTAAGCTAATATCATAACTAGAAGTAACATGACCATCTTCATCTAAACCATGACAATTTTTAAAAACTGTATCATTCATTCCTAAGCTTTTAGCCTTGTCATTCATCATTTGAACAAAGGCTTCTTCTGAACCTGCAATATATTCTGCCATTGCAACTACACAATCATTTGCAGATGCAACACATATTGCTTTAAGCATTTCATCAACACTTAGAGTTTCTCTTGGGTCTAGCCAAATTTGAGAACCACCCATAGATGCTGCATTTTCGCTACAAGGAACAGTATCAGTTAAGCTTATTTTTCCACTATCAATAGCTTCCATAATTAATAAAATACTCATAACTTTTGTAACAGATGCTGGTCGTAACTGTTCATGACAATTATGTTCATATAAAACTTGACCTGTTGTTTGCTCTATTAAAATAGCAGACGCAGATTCTAAATTCAAATTATTAGAAGATTTTTCGGCCGTTGCATTAACAGGTGCTACATTACTAGACCAAACGTAAGCCGTTTCTTCAGCAAAGACTGGAATAGTAAACGAAACTATAACAGTAAATAAAGTAAAAAAAATAATTGATAATTTTAATTTATGCACAATAACCTCCATCCGAGCAATATTTGTAAGCTCTAATAAAAAATAAAACCTCTATTTTGTACTACAATAGTATTCAAGTAGAGGTTTTTATATTCCATATTTTAAAAAGCAATATATTTGTACACTGCTTCTGCAAAGCCACTATTTTCTACATCATTAGTTGTTGTATATGTTGCCACTTTTTTTACATCTTCATAGGCATTTGCTACTGCAACACCAACTCCAAAATTTCGAAGCATATCAATATCATTTAAGTTATCACCTATTGCCATGACTTCTGATGAAGCAAGTTCTAAATACTTAGAAAGAGTTGCTAAAGCTTCACTTTTATTTGTTTTGCTTGGTGTTATGTCTAAATATTCATATTCTTTATTTATAATTTTATCTTTGTATTGGTTTGACTTTTTTATTCTATAAATGCTTAAGTCTTTTTCTTTATCTAGTTTTGTTTCCAAATCTATTAAGCTAGAAGGACTTGAAATAACTAACTTAAAAACTGTTGGCTCATATTTTTCGATATATTCTTCCATATTAGCAACTATTTTAAAATTTAAGTCACTATGATAAATAGAATCTTTTAAAACAAAGTTCCTTAAATCCATATACATAAGCTTTGGTGTAATCACTTCATTTTCAGTATATAAATGAACATGTAAATTTTCCTTTTTTGCTAAAGAATTACAAAACTTAACATCTTCTAACAACAAAGTTTTTCTATAAATTTCTTTGCCTGTTTTTAAATCTATAATTTGATTTCCATTTCCAAAAATACCATAACTTGCTTGCAAATCTTCGCAAAAATTTTTTACCATGCAATAAGGCTTCCCTGTACAAATTGTAAAATCAATGTTTGAATGCCTCATATCATGTATTGCTTTTAGGTTTTGAGTAGTTATCTTATTATTTTCCCCAATGATTGTTCCATCTATATCACTTGCAACTAAACGTATCATTTGTTATTCCTCTTTGCTTTCGTTTTTTGTTTATTATATCACTACCATTTTAATTTGTATAGTAATATCTATCAATATTATGTATTATATTGAAGTTTAATATTATTGTAAATGATGTTTTATTAACTTTTGTGTACTTGAAATTAAAAATCAGAACTAAGATTTCATATAAAACTTTCGAAATCCTAATTCTGCTATATTATTATTCATCTTCCATAGTTTCATCATATTCAAATTCATAAGTTTCTTCTACTGGTGGTTCTTTATCTTTTCTTACCTTTTGTATTTCTTTTTCAATTTTATTTTCAATTGCCTTTTTATCTTCTTCTTCTTTTTTCATACTTTTATTATGCTTATTTTGCATTTCTTTCAATATTTTTTGTGTTTCTTCTTTTTTATTTTGCATACAACGGTTCATCATATTGTTTGTCTTTTCAATTAAATCTGGCATATAATCTAACAATTTATCTAAAGAAGAGGTATGATTAACTGGCATTAATTTTACATTATTTGACTGTATAACAAGAAAAGCAATTGGATTTATAGTAACACCTGCACCACTACCACCACCAAATGGTAAGCGATATTGTATAGCTTCCTCTTTTTCTCTTTTTGTATATTCATCTATTGTTTCACCTTTAAACTCACTTCCTCCTGCTGCAAACCCAAATGACACTTTTGATATAGGGATAATTACAATATTGTTTGATGTTTCAATAGGCTCTCCAATTATAGTATTTACATCTATCATATCTTGAATACTATTCATAGCCGTAATCATAAGCCCCTCTATTGGATGTTCGCTCATATTCTTTCACTCCTTCTTTTTCTTTTTTATTAAATCTATAAATGATATTAATAATATGGCTTATTTTTATTTCAAATATACCTTCAAAAGACAAATTTACCAAATTCTGATTTTGAAAAATTGGTTGTACAATAAATTTTTGATTTTTCAATTTTTTTACTTTTTGCCTCAATATAATAGCAATAATAGTACTAATTGTTGGCACAATTACAGATGTCAAACTTGCATTTTCAGTTCCAATTTCTATATATAAGTTAATTTTCGAAATACTAAATTTTATTCCCTTTATAGTTTCAATAATTTTTTTATTTAATCTCGGATTTTCTTCTATTGCCTTAAAATCTATGTTTTTAATTTTTTCTTTTACTTTTAGTTTTTCTAATTTTGTTTTTGTAATTGGTATTTTTAAAATTGGAAAAAGCCCTAAAGTACGTAACTTGACTATAATTTCATAGTCTTTGTTTAAATGCCTTTTAGAACTAGAACAAAATTTAAAATTATCTATTTGTATTTGTATTTTTGAGAAAAAAATTATAATGCCAAATATCAAAATAGCTGTTAAAATAAAAAGAAAAACCAATGGTATCATCTCCTACCATAGTTTTTCCATTTTTTTCTTATTTATACACAAATTCAGCATTTAAAACAAATACGAAGCATGAAAGTAATATAAAAAAGTCATCCTATTTTCTTGGCTTTTTGTACTGTTATATCTCCAAATAGATTTTCTTGCATTGTTTCTACTTTGCTTCTTCTTGATAATTCTAGCAATCCAGAAAATGCTGTAACTACCTCTTGCCTATTATGTTGCTTAAGAGAAAATAACTTATTAAAAACAAATCTCTTTTGTTTGACTAAAACTTTGAACATTTCCTTTACTTTGCTAGCCACTGTGTAATTATCTGTAATAGCTATTTTCTCTATATTTTTGGCATTTTGATTTAATTTTACGCTATTTCTTTCCACTAATAATTTATATATTTCTGGTACAATTTCTTTTTTATAATTTTTTTCTAGCTTTTGTTTTGGCAATTCTATTTCCTCTGCACCTTTGAAAAATCTATTTGAAAATTCTAGGTAATTTTCCTTTAATACTTTACTAATTTCTTTAAATTTTTTGTATTCAATAATTCTATTAATTAATTCTTCTTCTGTCAATTCTTCTTCTTCCTCTTCTTGCTTTGGCAACATTTTTTTTGACTTTAAATATAATAAAGTAGATGCCATTACTAAAAACTCACTAGCAATTTCTAAGTTTAGACTTTCTTGTTCTTTTAGATATTCTACGTATTGGTCTGTAATCTCACTTAAATTAATATCATAAATGCTCATTTTGTTTTTATCTATCAAGTGACATAATAAATCTAGTGGGCCTTCAAAATTATCTATTTTTATTGCATATTTTTTTGTTTCAAGCATTAAAACAGCCATTTTTGTTACTCCTCCATTGCTTTATTTATATTTTCTTTTTTATATCCTTTTTTTAATAGATATTGTTTTATTTCTTCTTGCTCCATTGAAGCTTGTTTTTTGTAAAAAATATTTTTAGCTGATTGTACTTCATATTGTTCTAGTTCTTCTCTATTTTCATATATGTAATCTTCTATGTCATTTCTTCCTAAGCCTTTTGCTATCAATTTATATTGAAGTTCTTTTATTGACATATTTTTTAATACGAGAAAATTGTTTACTGTCTTTTCTAAGAATTCATGGTCATCAATATATTTGGCTTCTTTTAAGTATTCTATAATATCTTCTAACATATTTTCGTTTATACTGCTTGCAAATTTTTTGCGAACTTCTTGCTCTGTTCTTTTTTTGTATAATATATATTTTAATACTTTTGTTTTTTGATTATCAAATTCTTCTACTGTATACATATTTCTTCCTCTTTTCGTCATTATTCTACTATAAATATAGAAAAATATCAAGCTAAATAAATAATATGTAAAATCTACACATTATCTATTTAGCCCCTATTTTTGCGAAAAGCTAAAATTAACATCAATTAATATTAGCTTTCCTTTTGTTCTAGTATATAATTATTCTTCTGTTTCGTCATCATCTTCGCTACTTGGCAATTCTTCCCCCAAGCTTTGTTCAAATGCCTTAGCAAAGTTTTCTCTTACTTTTTCTTCTACTTCTTTTAATGTTTCTGGATTTTCTTTTAAGTATTTTTTTACGTTTTCTCTTCCTTGACCTATTCTTTCTCCATTATAGCTAAACCAAGAACCTGCTTTTTCTATTATGTCTAAGTTTACAGCCATATCTAAGATGTTTCCTGCTTTAGATATTCCTTCTCCATAAACGACATCAAATTCTGCTTCTCTAAATGGTGGTGCAACTTTGTTTTTAATAACTTTTACACGTACACGACTTCCTTTAAATTCACCATCTTGCTTAATATTTTCTGCTTTTCTAATATCCATTCTAACAGATGCATAGAATTTCAATGCTCTACCACCAGTTGTTGTTTCTGGATTTCCAAACATAACTCCTATTTTTTCTCTTAATTGGTTAATGAAAATTAGAACTGTTTTTGATTTATTTATTGCTCCTGCTAATTTCCTTAATGCTTGTGACATAAGTCTTGCTTGAAGTCCCATATGAGAATCTCCCATATCTCCATCAATTTCTGCTTTTGGTACTAATGCTGCAACTGAGTCTACTACTATTACATCTAAT
>CATLUC010000040.1:3507-12212 GCA_950059165.1 uncultured Clostridium sp. | reverse complement strand
GGTGACCCCTACGGGAATCGAACCCATGATTCCACCTTGAGAGGGTGGCGTCTTAACCGCTTGACCAAGGGGCCTTGTTAGCACTGTTTATTTATATCATTTTTTTTTGATTTAGTCAACATTATATAGAAAAAAAACGGAAAGTCTTAACTATTTTATAATTTCGACTTTCCTCTTTGGTTTCCCATTTTTAATTAAAAGCACTTAATGCTTCCCCAAATCCTGGTAATAAAATATTTACGAAGTCGTTTTCTTCTGATACTTGCCATTTTCCATCTTTTTTCTCTAAATTTATTGTTTGTTCAGAACTTACTGTTTGTAATTCATCACTACTTAATTCTTCCATTAAATAATTTGTTGCATCTTCTTCATTTGATATACCACCACTAAATGCTGCTTTTATTGCTTTTTGCATATAATTTCCTATTGCTGTTTTGAAGTCTTTATTTATAACTTCTACTTTAACTGTTGCTGTATCTCCTTCTTCTTTTACCTCTTTAATTTTCCATTCTAATTTATCAAAAAGTAATTTTTTAGTTTCTTCATCAAAGTTTTCTTCTTCAAATGCACTTGCAAGTACAGACTCCTTTGTATTGCCAGACTTTAAGTCTTGGAATATTTCTTCTACTACTTTTTTAGGAGAATCTGCCATATTTATATATGCAAAGATTGCAATAATTACTAATGCAACAACTGCTACTATTGCTATTATTACATTATTGTTTTTCTTGTTTTCTACTTTTGATTTTTCAAATGTTTTTGTTTCTACCTTTTTAGTAGTATTTTTAGGTTCTTCTTTTTTTATTTCTTTCTTAGGTTCTTTTGGTTGCTCTTCTTTGCTAATTTCTTTTGGTTCGTCTTTTGATGTATCCTCTGTTTTTGTTTCTTCTTGTTTACTTGTTGGTATTTCCTCTTTTTCTATTTCTTCTTTCTTGATTGTTGAAGTTTCTTCTTGCTTAACTTCTGCTTGTTGCTCTTCATTTTTGTTTTCTACACTTTCACTTGTTTTTGTATCTTTTGGCTCTATATCTTGTTTTTTTGCTTCTTTGTTTTCTTCATCCATAATATTTATCCTCCTATTATTTTTATTTCATGTTGATTATATCCCAATTAAATTCTTTTTGCAATAATTTTTGACAAATTTTACTTTATTTTACAAAATGTGTTTCAAACAATTTTACTTTATCACAGAAAAACCAAAGAGCCCATATTAATCCACCAAAAACGACTATATAGAAAAATACATAACCTACTTTTAAGGAAATTCCTGTTAAGTAACAAATCCACTTTATTAAAGTTGCATGAACAGATTCTAGACCTTGTTTGTAACTATTACTTTTTGCCATAACAAAATTGTCACTTGGCACAAAATATAGTTCTGATAATTTGTAAATTTCGTCTATTTCTGGATATTCTAATCCTATTTCCCACTTTTTTACTTTTTTCTCATCAACTATTAAGCCTATTTTATTTAGTTCTTCTACTATGTGCATATATGTCCATTGTTTTTCTTCTCTTAAGTCTTTTAGCAATTCTTCTATTGTTCTTGTTTCTATTTCTAATTCTTCTCTTTTTTCTTCCATTTTCTAATTCCATTTCTATATTTTTGTTACAGCTTAAGTAAATATAAAATTGACCTAAATGATTATATTATCACCTAAACTGTAAGATATTTTCTATATTTATATCACATTTTTATTTTTTTGTAAATTACATTTCTCCATTTATTCCACCGAGCAACAATTTCTTTCATATTTTCAATTAAATCATCTATTTCTTTTGGAGTTACAATTAAATTATAATCTTTTGGAAGTAATGCTTCCTTTATTTCTTCATAATTATCTTCCTCTTTCAATTTATTTAAATAATCATTTGACTTTGCCTCTTGTTGTAGCTTCTCAATAAATAAATCCAAACTATCATTTACTAATACTGCTGTTTCAACAACTGTTGGTATACCAATTGCTACAACTGGAATTCCCAATGTTTTTTCACTTATTTCACTTCTAGTATTTCCAACACCTGCACCTGGAACAATTCCTGTATCTGATAATTGTACTGTACTACTAATTCTTTCTATGCTTCGAGAAGCTAGAGCATCAATTACAATTACCATTTTTGGTTTTATATTATCTACAATTCCTTTTAATATTTCAACTGTTTCAATTCCTGTTGTACCTAAAACTCCTGGCGAAATGGCACTTACCATTCTAGTTCCTTCTTCTACATATTGTGGCAAATAATTTATTATATGTCTAGTTACTTCTATTTCGTTTATTACTTTTGGTCCTAAAGCATCTGGTGTTACATAAATGTTTCCAAGTCCTACTACTAAAATTTCTCCTTGAGCGTCAATGTGTTTTCCTATTACTTCTTTTAGCTCTTTTGTTAGTGTTTCAGCTGCCTTTTTTATTTCTTCTTCTCTAGCAATTTTTAATTTTTTTATATCAATTGTAATATAGTTTCCTATTGGCTTTCCTATTGCTTGTTCTCCTTTTTCATTTGTTATTTTTACTCTTTCAACTTTGATATTTTCATCAATTTCCTCTTGGTTTGCTTCAATGCCATCAATTTCTTCTAGCTTATTTGCTTTTTGATAGATTTCTTTTCTTTCTGATGCTAAATCAGTTCTAAAATTAAACATAAAATCCTCCTTGATAACTTTTTCTTTAGTATGGTTTTTTTGGAAGATTTTTATTATATTTTAAATCGATTTTATTTTCTAAGTCTTTTGAAAAAATAATTTTCTCAATTTCAAAGTCCTTTGCTAAATAATCTATACTAACATATTTATCATCTTTAATTTTCTTGGTCATAATACAAATTATTCTATTTGCACTTTCTACTACATTTCTTATATCCTCTTTAAATAATGTATTAGGCACATAATAATCATCTTCTTTAACAAATCCTAAACACCAATTTATATTTCCTACTATAATTTCTGTATTTAATTTCAATTTAGAATTATTAAAGTTACCTATTATTTTTGATTTTTTATCAATTGCTATTAAATTATTTAATACTTCTAATTTCATTTGTATTACTTTTTTATTACTAACTTGGATATTTTCGGATTTTAATTTATTATTGATACATAATTTATAAAAATAATTTGGATATTTATTTAAAAAATTTAGACCTGTTAAATGTAAAAAGTTTCTTGATAAAAATTTAGTTTCTATGTATTTGATTTCTTGATTATAACGATTTAAATATATGAATAAAACGTTTTTGTTTTCTAATTTTTCTCGATACTTTTGAGCTACTTGTATTACTGTCTTTATTATATTTTTTACTTGCAATTTATCAACTTCCTTTATATATAACAAAGAAGAATTGAACTAATACCTCAATATTAAAACAATTCTTCCCATGTCTGGTTTTTCTGTTACCTACCAACTTTAGGTACATATGCCCTACAAAAATTCAGGTTTTTAGTTGCCTGCCAACCTCAAGTAAGCGTTTCTACTTGATATTAGGTTAAACTGCCAGACCAGTGATAGTTTCTACTATCTTTCATAGTATATTTATTATACCTAGTTTTATTCATTTTGTCAATGTTTTTTACAATTTATTCCAAATATTTTTTCAAAAACTTACCTGTATAACTTCTTTCATTTGTGCAAATTTGTTCAGGTGTTCCAACTGCAACTACTTCTCCGCCATTATCTCCACCCTCTGGGCCTAAGTCTATAATATAATCACTTGTTTTTATTAAGTCAAGGTTATGTTCTATTACAATAATTGTATTTCCTGTATCTACCAATCTTTGTAAAATATCTACTAACCTATGAACATCTGCAATGTGAAGCCCTGTTGTAGGTTCGTCTAAGATATACAATGTTTTTCCAGTTGCTCTTTTAGATAGTTCTGTAGCTAGTTTTACCCTTTGTGCTTCTCCACCAGATAATGTTGTAGATGGTTGTCCAAGTTTTATATAACCGAAGTCCAACATCATTTAATGTTTGTATTTTTTGTTTGATTTTTGGTATTTTGTCAAAAAAACTTAAAGCTTCTTCTACTGTCATATCTAAAACATCTGCAATTGTTTTTCCTTTATATTTTACTTCTAATGTTTCTCTATTATATCTTTTTCCTTTACATACTTCACATGGTACATAAATGTCTGGTAAAAAATGCATTTCTATTTTGTGAACCCCATCACCATTACAGCTTTCACATCTTCCACCTGCTACATTAAAGCTGAATCTGCCTTTTTGATAGCCACGCATTTTTGCTTCTTCAGTTGCTGCAAAAATGTCACGAATTAAGTCAAATACTCCTGTATATGTTGCAGGATTAGAACGTGGTGTTCTTCCAATTGGAGATTGGTCAATATTTATTATTTTGTCTATGTTCTGCAAACCTTTTACTTCTTTGCATTTTCCTGGCTTTTCGTTTGAGCCATTTAGTTCTTTTGCAACTGTTTTGTATAATACTTCATTTACTAAGGTTGATTTTCCGTGAACCTGATACTCCTGTAACACAGTTAAATACCCCCAAAGGGAATTTAACACTAATATTTTTCAAATTATTTTCCGTTGCGTTTACAACTTCAATTGTTTTAGTTTTTGTGTGTTTTCTTCTTTTTTTAGGTACTGCTATTTGCTTTCTTCCACTTAAGTATTGACCTGTTACAGAATTTTCTACTTGTTTTATTTCTTCTGCTGTTCCTTGTGCCATAACCTGACCACCATGTGTTCCTGCACCTGGTCCAATATCTATAATTTGGTCTGCTGCATACATTGTGTCTTCATCATGTTCTACAACTAATAAAGTATTGCCTAAATCTCTTAGTTTTTTAAGTGTTGCTAATAGTTTATCATTATCTCTTTGATGTAAACCAATACTTGGTTCATCTAAAATATACAATACACCTGTTAATCCTGAACCAATTTGTGTGGCTAAACGAATTCTTTGTGCTTCCCCTCCTGATAGTGTTCCAGCACTTCTTGATAATGTTAAATATTCTAATCCAACATCCATTAAAAATTGCAATCTTTGGTCTATTTCTTTTAAAATTAGCTCTGAAATCATAGCTTCTGTTTTTGTTAATGTAAGTTCATTTAAATGTTTTTTTATTTTATTGATTGGCATATCAGTTAATTCGTTGATGTTTTTGTTACCTACTTTAATTGCTAAAATTTCTGGCTTTAGTCTTGCTCCATGGCAAGAATTACAAGGAGAATTACTCATATACATTTCATAAAAATCTCTCATTCCTTGTGATTTGGTTTCATTATGACGCCTATCTAATGTTGGTATAACACCCTCAAATGGTGCTTTAAACTTTCTTGTTCCTGCGAAAGACTCGAACTCAAAGTTGATTTCTTCTTCCCCTGTTCCATATAATATTTTTTCTAAAAACCATCTTGGTAGGTCTTTTATTTTTTTGTCTTTTATTTCTACTCCATAATGTTCTCCAACACTTTCAAAGTACATTTTTGCCATTGTGTCGCCTTTTTTCATGGTGCTAGCACCAAAGGCTTTTACACCATCATATAATGTTTTGTTTTTGTCTGGTATTATTAAGTCTTCATCAATTTTCATTAAATAACCTATTCCTGTACAAGTAGGACAAGCACCAAATGGATTATTAAATGAAAACATTCTTGGTGTTAGTTCTGGAAAACTAAATCCACAGTCTGGACAAGCATAATTACAGCTGTATAAAACTGGCTCTTGTCCTACAACGTCAATTAAAACCATTTTTTCTGCATATTTTAGGGCTATTTCTACTGACTCTGTTAACCTGCTTATAATGTCTTGCTTAATTACTAGTCTGTCTACTATTAGTTCTACTTCATGCTTTTTCTTTCTGTCTAATGTAATTTCGTCTTCACCTAATTCGTAGATTTCTCCATCAATTCTGACTCTTACAAATCCTTCTTTTTGGTATTCTTCTAATTGTTTTGTAAATTCACCTTTTCTACCTCTTACGACTGGTGCTAATACTTGAATTTTAGTACCTTCTGGCAATTTCATGATATTATCTATAATTTGGTCTATGCTTTGCTTTTCTATTTTTTTATTGCAGTTTGGACAATATGGCACTCCAATTCTAGCATACAGTAAACGTATATAGTCATAAATTTCTGTTACTGTTCCAACAGTAGAACGTGGATTTTTGGATGTTGTTTTTTGGTCAATAGATATTGCAGGTGATAACCCATCTATGCTTTCTACTTCCGGTTTTTCCATTAGCCCTAAAAATTGCCTTGCATATGATGATAAGCTTTCTACATATCTTCTTTGTCCTTCTGCATATAAGGTGTCAAATGCTAAACTTGATTTTCCAGAACCTGAAAGCCCTGTTATTACTACTAATTTGTCTCTTGGTATTTCTAAGTTGATATTTTTTAGATTATGTTCTTTTGCCCCTTTTATAATAATTTTGTCATTCATTTTTATCCCATTCTTTCCTAAGCATATGCTTTTTATTTATTCTACCCAAACATTATATCGTTTATTTATAAAAAAGTCAATAATTTTAAGAACATTTTTTCGTTTTCTCTTGATTTTTAAAACTTGTGTTTTGTATAATGTCTTTATTGAGTTATTATATCAAGGAGATGATAATATATGAATGAAAGCAAAATTGAATTAAAAAACAATGCTATTATTCATAAAGATAATTCTTTGAACAGGTTAAATTTATCATTTACTAAACATATAGAATTAAATGAATATAAAAAAAGTGATTTACTTGCTTATTGGATACATGATTTTTCTGTATATCACGATGAAGAAAGAACATTTAATGTTGCAAAATCTGGTATATATTCTCGTGGTGATGTCATTAAAGTAAATTTAGGTTTTAATATTGGAAATGAGTTAGGTGGATTACATTATTGTATTGTTTTAAATAAGTATGATAATGCAAAAAATGGCACTTTAAATGTTATTCCATTAACTTCAAGGAAAGATAATAAAAAATATGTTTCCTCTTCTGTCAATCTTGGAAAAGAACTTTATAATATTTTTCAAAATATTATAGAAAAAGAACAAAAATATATTGAAAAAATGGAAAGAGAAATTTGCAAAATGCAAAAAGATAGTATTGCTTTAATTAACCAAATAAAAAATAGGAGAGTTGCTTATAAACTCTCCAAAATCATTTAGGCTCCCGTCTTACTACTAAAGTAGTAGAGGGCTAAGTTAAATATATTTTATCATATTATATCTAACCTGTCAAATAATTGACAATACTATTATATGCTATTTTCCTTTTTTAATTCTACTTTTTTATCACACTCCTCAATTGTTGCTAATCTATGTGCAATTATAAAAGTTATTTTTCCGTTTAGTAACCTCATTTATAGCATTTGTTATCAAAGCCTCATTTTCTAAACTTAAACTAGAAGTAACTTCATCTAAAATAACCACATCTACATTCATTGCCATTATTCTTGCAAAGCTAATTATCTGCTTTTCGCCAGTAGACAAAATATCAGTATTTTCGTAAATATTAGTATCATAGCCATTAGGCAAGCTCATTATCTTTTCATGCAATTTTAGCTGTTTAAATATTTCAACTATTTTCTCTTTTGTTATTTTAGAATTAACATATTTAATATTATCAATTATAGTATTTGGAACAATTTGCACTTCTTGCATGATATAGCCTATTTTATTTCTAATAGATGAAATTTTATATTTTTTATAATCTTTTTTATTTATATATATTTCACCTTTTTGAGGTTCATATAATCTTTCTAGTAAATTTGTAATAGTTGTTTTTCCTGCTCCAGTTTTTCCAATAATAGCAACTTTTTCATTTTCTCCTACTTGCAAGCAAAAATCTTTAATAATTTCTTCTTTATTATCATATGAAAAAGATATATTATTAAAATTAATACTTGTAATTTTGCCATCAATATTTTCCCCATCATTCTAATAATTCCAATATTTTAACATATGCAAAAAAAGATTGATTAAAATCTGTTAAATGTCTTGTAAACCAACTAAATTCAAATTCAATATAACTAGAATAATCTATCATTAGCATAATTTGTGCATAAGTCATTATTCCTTGTAACATATCTGTTGCACCAAAATACAAAATTACAATAGTAGTAAAAGATATAATAAAAGAAAATATCGCGTTATATGTACTAATTACCTTTTCTAATTTTGAATTTTCACTATTGTATTTTTCTAGTTTTTCTTGTAGTTGTTCTATTTTATATTTGATAATTCCTAATGTTTTTATTGTTAAAAAGTTCTGTATTCCTTCATTTATTGCAGTATAAACTTCCCCATTGATTTGCCTTATTTCTTTTATTATATACATTGTTTTTCGATTAAAAAATAATGTAATAAGAAGGCCGATAAAATATAAACCTAAAATAATAAGTGCAATTTTTACATTAACAAAGAGCAAAAAAACAGCTATAATAGAAAATCTTGCAACTCCCATAACAAACATCTCTGTTATAACAATTGGGAATAACTCACCTGCATTTTGTGTGTCATCTTGCAAAAATTGCAAAACTAAACCTGATTCACTTTCGTCAAAAAATTTCGCTTTTACTTTTTGCAATTTTTCAAAAATTTTGCTTCTAAGGTCTTTTCTTATCAATCTTGCTAAAATACATCTCATTTCACAATGTTTTAATACCATGTAGCATTGTATTAAAACAATTATAATATGTATAATTACAAAAACAATTAAACCTTTAATATTTTTATTTGGTATTTGT